>JBLING010000333.1:0-3015 GCA_047639155.1 bacterium | reverse complement strand
CAACAAATCCTCCAAGGAATATGTAGACAAGAACAATAAGGAAGCCTATTAAGGCCCCGATTTTATAATCAATGTCTAACATTGAATGGAATGCAACACCAGTAACATCTATTTGTGAAGCAACATAAATAACAATGAAAATAACCAGTGACGAAGCTGCGACAGCCCTCAAAGTATGGGTTGTCGATTTGAAGTGACTTTCTAAGTAATCCGGAATTGTTATAGATCCAAAACTATCCGAACGTTTCTTAAACCTTTTGGCCATAAACTGCCAAGAGATAAACACGCCTAATACTTCCCCGACCACAACCCAATACGCGGAATAACCGGCCAACGCACCCATTCCAGTTAGTCCAATAAGTAACCATCCTGATTCTCCAGTTGCCCTTGCGGAAAAGGCTACCGCCCAAAATCCCATTTTTTTACCACCTACATAATAATCGCTAATGTTTTTGATTTTACGAGACGCGAGAATCCCAATTAGGAAGAGGATTCCAACATAAATGCTGAGAACGAAAATTTTGATTACTAAGGGGTCATTGAACATAGTTTTTAATATTAGCGATTTAATATGGGAATAGGAGGTAAAGTTCGAAATAGGTCGAAATATTAAGTTTTGCAAAAGTGTTGAAAATTGACAAAATCGATGTGAAAGTGTGGTGTTTTGTCCCATTTTACCGTAAATAAGTAGGGAATAACGCCAAATTGTAAATTGCTATATTCGCAACACTGGTGTAGTTCTACATATTGTTTTAAAATAATACCGGCAAAATTTGAGGTAAATCCTTGGATTAGGACAATCAATTAAAAATAGGATGACACCCAACCCACTTCAAACAAAGTATTCTGATTTTCAAATCAACACATTAAATCAGTTGATAGATGCCTTAAGCAACAATGTGGATGCACCGTATAATGACATACTTCGATCCATGGATGTTCCATGCTCGGAATTTGATGATGTAAGTTCATGGTCCGGTGAATCCTATACCCGAAATTGTATAATTTGTAATGAATCTTTTGAACTGATTCTATTGTGCTGGGAGCCACGTCACGTGACGCCGATTCATGATCATGGAGGTCAAGAATGTTGGGTCAAAGTGCTCAAAGGCGAGTTAAAAGAGACCATTTACGAGGAACATGTTGAGGGGGAGCCGATACCAGTTCGATCATTTATAAGTAAACCTGGAGACATCACCTACATGGTAGATTTTATGGGGTGTCATAGACTAGAAAATCTCATGAACGAAAGAGCTTTGTCTTTGCATTTGTATGCGAAACCCATTGAGACATGTAACATATATGATGCTGAAAGTGAGCTGTTCGTTCCAAAAATTATGACATATGATCGGATGCATGATGCTTCTTAACAATTTTAGTAATATACCCCCAGTTTTATACGCCAAAAATCATCAAGGGGCACCCCTCGATGATTTTTGAATAACTTTGTTGTTCAATTAATAAAAGGTACTAAAGAGGGGAAGCCTACACTCCGACTTCTCCGGGAGTCCCATAAATGTGGTCAATTTTTTGCAAACCCTCCATCCAAAGCTTTAAATCCACCGATCATGACGATTTTTTTATCTTCGGATGTGAAACATGGATTCCTCCATTTAATGGTTTCATCCAAACCACACTCAACTAAAAGTACCCGCAAAGCCGTGAATTCCGCTTTCCAGTTTTTGAGGTTTGATATTAAGCTGTCGACTTCAGGGTTCATTCTATGATGTTATCGCTTTGTAGGATTTTAGCTCCAACGAAATTATCAACCCAATTATACCTATTTCAGTTATAAAATACAATTTGCCTATAGAAGTTATCACATCATAATGGATAGCGAGCAGCGCGAAAGAAATAAAACAATAGACACTGTTGGCCAAAATGATACCGATTAAAAACAGCTTCCAGGTGGTTTTTATGAATGTGTAACATGAAATAGAATAGATGAATAATACGCCAGCAATAGAGGCTAAGACAATTAGAGACTGTAATGGCATGCCAATGCGCATTCTGAAAGGTATCAGTAGGAACAGAAAAAATAATGTAGTTGCCAAAGCGCCGCAAGCGTCGATTAAAAACATTTGTTTTGGGCTTAACGTTATTTTATCAATTACCGTCACTTGGATTGTGGCATTGTAAGTCTTGTGGTGAGATATTGAGAAAGAGTTTTCATAGGAGTGGTGTTATCCTCAATGTGTTTGGCGCTGTAGAGGCGATCAACCTGATCGGGGACTATACCGAATTTAATTGGACTAATCTTTACCATCCACTTGATCAAATACATGACATTTTTGTTAAAATAGAATACTTTGATTTTTCGCTTTGTTACGTTTTCTATTAATCCAATAATTTCTTGGTACGTGAACGTTTCTGGGCCGTTGATTACAGAGACGTTTCCCACCGGAGCATTTCTGAAAATGCTATTATGTAACTGGCCCACAGTGTCCTCTATATGTATCGGAGACAGTTTTGAAGACATTCCAGTAGGGCAAACCAGCACTGATTTGTGCAAAGCGTCGTCAATCAGTTTGTCAATGCCTTCTTTTTTACTTCCTCCATAGACTTCTGAAAGTCGGATAATGGAGTATTGTTTTAATTCTTTTTGAATATGCTGTTCTGCTAATAATTTCGTTAAGCCATACGCACCACTTTCCATTCCGGCGGTGTTTGAACTTATGAAAATAAAACGGGTTACACTGTGCTTTTTAGCTTCTTCAACAAGTGCAATAGTTGCCTTTAGGTTTATGTCGAAATAGGTTTTTTCGCTTTTAGAATGTGTAATTGCTGCACCATGAATCACCATATAACAATTGTGAAGTTGGTCAGAATATTGTTGGTTCTCTTGGATATCAGCAGTAACGATTTTTACATTGTCTAAAACAAATGACGGATTTCGAGAAATACCAATCACTTCATATTTGGACAAATCAATCCGTGCAGTAAGCTTTTGAATGATTGGAGAAGAAATACCGGTAATCACAATTTTCCGCTTCACTATTATTTGCCTTTAAACTT
>JBLING010000332.1:0-3018 GCA_047639155.1 bacterium | reverse complement strand
TAAGAAGCAGAGCTTCCGCCTGAGGAAGTGTGTTTTTGTATAAATCTTCTTTGGTTGTGTTCAATTGTGACATTACAAATTTGATTAATCGGAATGAATCACGAGGCCATCATGCGCAAGAGACAGAGTCTGACCTAAGTCTTTATTTATGGTATCATTAAGTCCCAATTGGTGACTGATATGGGTGAAGTACGTATGGTCTGCTTTTAGCTCTTTTGAAAGTGCAATTGCTTGGTCAAGTGTAAAGTGAGAAATATGAGATTCTTTCCTTAACGCATTTAATGTCAACATTTTAGAACCACGCACTTTGTCTAATTCTGTGTCTGAAATATAATTTGCATCAGTGATGTAAGTGAAATCTCCTATTCTAAATCCATACACTGGAAGCTTAAAATGCTTTAGTTCAATCGGAATGAGTTGTATGTCACCAATTTCAAATGGTGACCCGTCTATTCGATGTAAATTGGCTTTAGGAACTCCTGGGTATTTTAGGTCTGCAAAAACATAATCAAAGTCTTTTCGTAGCACATCTTCGACTCTTTTATCACAATACACCTCCATGTCTTTTTGTTGGATGTAATTGAAAGCACGTATATCATCAAAGCCCGCGGTGTGGTCTTTGTGCCCATGGGTAAAAACGACAGCGTCTAATTTATTGACTTTTGATTTTAGCATCTGTTGTCGAAAGTCTGGACCCGTATCAATTACAATACTTGTGGTAGATGTTTCAACAAGGATAGATGAGCGTAAACGTTTATCCTTAACATTTTCAGAACAACAGACGGCACAAATACAACCAATTAGAGGTACGCCCTGCGATGTTCCGGTTCCTAAAAATGTTATTTTGTACTTTTTCTGCACTGGCACAAAGTTGTACAATTTCAAAGAATTCAGATGCGTTTCACGGTATTATTTCAGGATGCTATGGATTACTGAATCAGGAATATCATTTAATTGTCGATTCAAGTTGTTTCTAGCCCTTGGACTGAGGTACCAACCTAGTGGTATGTTTTCGTTGTCATCACGTTGTAGGCTAAGAACAACCAATTCATCCTTATTGGCGAGTAACACTTTTTCTCCGTTGCTTAAGGCTTCGTTACTGTTATTGCTCCAAATATTGGCAAAGGTTATGGCGGGAGCAAGTGTTTCTACCATGCCTAGAATCGGTTTCACATCACCAACTGTCCTTGCGTTACGGATGGCGATAAAAGTAAATTTGATTTTAAATCCATTTTCCAATGCAGTGGGTTTAAGTACGCTATAAGCGTCAAGCATCGTTTGCATGCCAAGGTTCTCATAATAACCGCCATCAACGAGATTACCCCATTGTTTGCCGTTGGGTTCCTTTACCAGCGCAGGTGGAGTAATAAATGGAAACCTAGAAGCAATTCCAATTGCAGTACTAATGGAAACGTCTTGATTAATAATTCCAAAAAAGTCTTGATTTTGATTTTCTTCTATTTGCGAAATTTTAACATTACTTATAATAGTGCGTTTCCCGCTTTCAACATGTGTGGCGTTAATGAGAATCATTGGTTTGTCCGACGAGGCATAAGTCTTAACGAATCCTTGTTGCCACAGACTGTCGTTTGGTAGGCTTTGCTCAAAAGATTGCTCTAATACTCTTGAACGGTCGAGTTTTTTTACCGGGAACGGAATAAATTTTTGAAGAAAGTCAGTAAAAATTAATGCCGAAGTTACTGGTGCGAGCAAATCTTGGTTTAGGTGTGGAGCCTTTGTGTTCGCATCGTTTAATTCTGGATTATCCTGAGTTGTATTAAACATCAGTGTGCCTAGAGCGCCACCAGACACGCAGCTATAACCATAAATGTTGTTGCTGAAATTCGAATCTTTTTCACTTAAAGTGTTTAAGATACTGGTAGTCCAATAGGCCGAGCGTAAACCGCCACCTTCTGCCATTACTAAATAAACTTGTAAGGAATCTGTCTTGGCACTCCGATCATTCGCCCAAGCCTTGAAATGATCAGTGAGTTCCAATCGGTTTTCAACATCACTATCAATTGTGCGTACAGTATGGTTGTTGTTGAAGAAACTAAAAGCAATTACCATAAGTAAAATGCTGAAAGAAACCGGGAAGCGAAGAAATTTTTCAATAAAGCTTATAATACTGGCAAGTATCAACCAAGTGCCAAACCCAAGCAGCACTACTGTTGCTGAGCCCAGATATTGAGGAAACTTGACTGGACTAATGTAGAAAAAGACGAACAGTGAAACGACAACGACTACTCTAAAAAGGAACCAGCGACGTTGTTTGGTCCAAATAAATAGTGCAGGGTAGGTCCCATTTTTTATTGGAATGTAATCGGGAATAAGGGTTGGAATAAACGCTTTCCAACTTCTTAAACGAATAATAATGCTACGTCTGAAGTGCAGAAATATAAACATCCAGATACCGCTGCTTATTAGTAAAAGCGAGAATGCTGTTATTTCATTATCCGTTTTGTAAACCGCTAAAGCAAGAATCAAAAAAGGTAAGGTAGCCAGAACTCTGGGTACCAATACCTGGGCTCTTAATGAGTACAAAGGGGAGTATGTCCAGAAATTGAAATAGGTAAAATGAAGTACGACGCGGGATGAACGGAAGGTTTGCCACGACCACCAACTAACGGCAAAATATACAAACCATGATTGTCGAATGATTTCAAATGAACCAGTTAAACTAAGTGTCTCAAGTAAATCCTGCCCTTGGTCGAAAACGACCAACGAAAAATAACCGATAAATAAAAACAAAATAACGAACCAACATGCTTTAAGCACTAGGTAATAGTTGAAAAGGAGACGGAAAAACTTTTTCACTTATGAATCATTTAACTCCATTAATATACGTCAAAACTGACTGTTTATCAAGGCACTAAAGTAATATGACTGTCTTGTTTTTATACGATTTAATCCAAATATCTGTAAAAATAACATATTGCTTTATGAGCAATCTCAATGGTCTCAAATGCGTCTGGTTTGCAAACCATCATAGCTTTGTTTCAAGATATAAAAACATGT
>JBLING010000331.1:0-3057 GCA_047639155.1 bacterium | reverse complement strand
ATACTCCATCAACAGCGTGCCTGGTTTTAGCAGATCTCGAGCTTCTTTCATTACACGTAATGTTGCGTTGTATACGTCTTTTTGTCGTTGACTAAAACGACCATTCGCAGGCAAACATCGTGTCATGTCACTGGCGAAGTTGCCATAGTCTACACCACAATCAACCAAAATTAAATCACCGTCATTCACCTTTCCTTTGTTTTCAATGTAGTGCAGTACACATGCGTTAGGCCCACTCGCTACAATCGGTTCGAACGAAAAACCATTTCCTCGATTACTGATAAATTCATGTATTAGCTCTGCTTCAATGTCATATTCATTAATGCCTGGCTTAGTGGACTGCATAATGCGCTCCCAACCTTTTTTGCTAATGGCTACAGCCTCACGTACCATTTCGATTTCTACAGGATGTTTTACAGAACGCAATCGTTGTAAAATCTTACCCGCACGTTTGTATTTATGCAGCGGGAACATTTGCTTAAGTTCATTGGCAAAATCGAGATTTTTATAGCGAGATTTATACGGAGCACGATCATTTTCGTTCAATGGCAAATAGATATTATCGGCTATATTGATAATGCTGTGCAGTTTGTCCATGTAGCCATGGTTCCAGAAAATGCTGTCTATACCAGATGTTTCTGTAGCGTGTTCTTGCGTGTATTTATATCCTTCCCAAACGGCTATATGCGCGTTTGTTTCCATCAAAAACAAACATTCTTGATATTCTTTTATTGGGCAATCTGGGAATAATACCAAAACAGAGTCTTCTTGGTCAATCCCTGATAAATAAAACATATCAGAGTTTTGCTTGAATTTATGAAATGCATCACCATTCAAATTGTACTGGTAGTTGCTATGGAAGATGGCAATACTGCCGGGCTCCATTTTTGCAACAAAACGTTTGCGATTGTCTATAAATAGCTGGTTGTTTATCTGCGGGTATTTCATAAAAATCTTTTGAGTGGCAAGTTTAACTAAAAACCACTCGTTTGCCAAGATGCTTATTTCCTGAATCGCATGATTTTTATCGCATCACTCCAAAATGCTTTAAACTCACTTTTGGAGCTTAACATTTTGCGTAACTCTTGCGTGATGTTTGATTTTGCTTTAACGACTGACTCTGGCCTTTCCTTAAAGTATTTATCCGTTATGTGAGAAATGCCTGCAATTGAGTCGGCATTTTTGAAATTAGCTCGAGCCCGTTGTGTATGTCCCAACTTTTCTTCGGCTAAACCCAAATTGTTCAATGTAATATCGTTACCGGGGTCTAAAACACTGGCTTTGGTGTAATCTTCAATTGCACCTTCTGTATCACCAATCTTGTCTTTAACATAAGCCCTGCACGCATACCGATAACCATTTTCTGGCTCAAGTGCAATCGCTTTATCTAAATCATCAATGGACGACTTGAAACGCAGATGAAATTTGCATACGCCACGTTCTGCGTAGAACTCAGCTTTGTCTCCAAAATTTGAAATAGCAACGTTCCACACATTCATAGCATCCTCGTATCGCTTTAACTTTTGCAATACTTCAGCCTTAAGACTTGTCTCATCCTCACTTAATACCGGCTCGTTATTGGCAAATATCTCTAGAACCTTGGTGTAATCTTGCGCTTTGTAAGACGCTAAAGCTTTGTCAAATCTCATACTATATTGATAACACAAAATTAAATCTAAATGTTTTGTAAATGTAGCTAAGTTGCATTTGCTTTGTGTGCCCAATGCAAAGCACTTACATGTATGAAAAATAAGTATGTTGACTTAGTTGAACAGACGTTTGATTTCCCTCAAGAGGAGTTCCAGTTGGATGAAAATGACTTCTTGAAATTTCATGATATCCCTTTAATGGATTTGGTAAAGCAATATGGGACGCCACTAAAATTCACCTATTTGCCCAAGATCTCTCAAAACATAAAGAGGGCGAAAAAGTGGTTTAATGTTGCCATGGCAAAGGTTGATTATAAAGGAACTTATAACTATTGTTATTGCACAAAGAGCTCGCATTTTCGATTTGTAATGGAGGAAGCGTTGAAGAATGATATTCATGTTGAAACTTCTTCAGCCTTTGATTTAGATATAGTTAAAACCTTAGAGGGAGAAGGAAGTATTACAAAAGATCAATATATTGTCTGTAATGGTTACAAAACGGATGGCTATTTGAAACGCATTTCGGAGTTAATGAATAGCGGTTTTCATAACTGCCATTCGATTCTTGACAATCAAGAGGAATTAGACGGTTTGGCCAGCTTAGTTAATGGGAAGTTTAATGTAGGAATACGTATCGCTTCAGAGGAAGAACCCAAATTTGAGTTTTATACAAGTCGGTTGGGAATTGGCTATAAAGATATTTTGCCGTTTTATTTAAACAAGGTAAAGCCCAATAGAAATGCCAAACTAAAGATGTTACATTTCTTCATTAACACTGGAATTAACGACACTGCATACTATTGGAATGAGTTGCATAAGTGTTTAAAGGTGTATTGTAATCTTAAAAAGGAATGCCCAGAGTTGGACTCCTTAAATATTGGTGGAGGTTTCCCAATCAAGCGATCATTAACATTCAACTACGATTATGAATACATGGCTGAGGAGATTATCGCTCAGATAAAGACGGTTTGTACTGAAGCAGGTGTTCCTGAACCAAATATATTTACTGAATTTGGATCATTTACAGTCGGTGAGAGTGGAGGAACGATTTACAGTATCATCCATCAAAAAAAGCAAAACGACCGTGAAAGATGGAATATGATTGACGGAAGTTTTATGACAACCTTACCCGACGCTTGGGCAATTAACCAACGTTTTGTAATGCTCCCGATTAACAACTGGCACCACAAATATGAACGTATTTTGTTGGGAGGATTGACTTGTGATAGCGACGATTACTACAACTCGGAACAGCATGTTAATGCTATTTACATACCTGAATATGATGAGAATAACACATTATATATCGGATTTTTTAATACTGGAGCGTATCAAGAGTCGCTCAGCGGGTATGGTGGCATACAGCATTGTTTGATTCCTTCGCCTAAACATATTATTATAGATAAGA
>JBLING010000330.1:0-3075 GCA_047639155.1 bacterium | reverse complement strand
CTGCCGCCGAAAGGCACCCACGTTTGGCGCCAAAGTAACACCTCTGCTGTTACACGAAACTTTGTGGAAGAGGACATGAACATTCTCAAACCACGGGTCGACCGCAGACGAAACACAGATGGTGTTACAGGAATGCAATTCCCCTCGTTTGAGTTCTCAGCGGCCTTACTTTGCTGGATAAATGGCGGATATTTCGAAGCCTCAAACCGAATTGTTGCCTTCCTGTTTTTTGCCTTTTCAATTTTCTATTTCTATCGTTGGGCTTATATACTGACCAAATCGCGGTTAAAATCCTTTTGGTCGACGTACATGTACACTTGGTGTCCAATTCTGTTTTACCATGCAATAAGCGCCTTGCCCGATGTACTTGCATTAACTGCGTCCGTGGCCGCTCTGTATCACTTTTTTAAACATGATCAACTCCGTCGACCTAAAGACATCGCTTGGTTGCTGTTTTGGTTAACACTTGCAGGTTTAACAAAGCTCCAATATTTGATGGTCGGCATACCAATGGCCGCTATAACGCTTCAGCGATTTCTAGCCAAAGACTACAAACAATCCACCTTCCTTAAGATTGCAGCAGTGGGTATTTCTAGTCTTGGTATTTCGATTGCATGGTACGTCCATGCGGCCAACCTTATTACGTCAACCGGGTTAGATGATTTTGGTATAAAAATCAATCCCGAAACCAACATTACAAACGCACTATTAATTATTAAAGAAAACCTATTGGAAATATTCCCAGAGCTCATCTTTGGTTATGCAGGCGTTCTTGGATTTCTATATTTCCTATTCAAAAACAATAGTATCAGGCGCCCATTTAGTCATTCAATTCTTCCATTTACAGTTTGGTTTTTTGGCATGTTGGCTTACCATTTTATTGAACTGGTTCAGATGCGCGAACACGTCTATTACATGTTCCCATACCTACCATTGCTTTTGTTGGCTGCTGGGCTAGGCATCTACCAACTGACAAAAGTCCATAAATTTTGGTTGTACTTCTTTCTTGTGCTGCTACCAATTAGTGCATTTGGTCGTGTATTCCATCATTGGACGGGAGAAAAGAACAACGCTACAGCCGTTTTTTATCACGTTGATCGCGAAAAGCTAGTGTCTGTTATCCCAAAAGGTGCATTAACAATTGTTGGGCCAGATGAAACAGGGTGCGTATTTCACTACTTCACAGAAACCAAAGGCTTCACTTTTGCTTCACAAAATGATCTAATACAAACCGACAATACCTCCAAACGATTTGATACCTATGTTGCTGAAGGAGCTCAATTCTTTATTTTGGGAAACGGGGAAATGCCTAATCCCCAAATCCTTCCTTTTCTCGGTAAACCAATCTTCACTTTTGAAACATTAACTATTTATCCAATCATACTGCCCAACGCTTTAACCGTTGGTCAAATTCCGTTCAAGCATTAAGATTTACCCATTACATTTGTCACTGTAAAATACCCCTATGCAATCGAAACGTTACGTCCTCATTTTTGTCGCATTATTAGCTTTATTAGGTGGATTATATTTCCTTAAGTCAAAGCCTAAAACCAATGATACACCCCAAGACTTTCAAGATTTTGCAATTGAGAATACAGATGATGTTACCCTCATCTTTATGACCAATCAGGTTGGTGACAAGCAGATTTATTTACGCAAGCAAGAAGACAATACTTGGACGATAAATGATAAATTTACAGCATGGCAAAAAAAGGTCGATTTTCTCTTAAATGAGACAATGGCTAAGGTTGAAGTACAAGGACCAGCGTCAAAAGCGGCGGTGCCAAACATTTTAAAATACATGAGTATTAATGGAATAAAAGTTGAGGTGTACCGTAACAACAGTAAAGAACCAAGCAAAGTCTATTTGGTTGGAAACACCACACCTACTCAATTGGGGACATACTTTAAATTTCCTGGAGAAAACTTACCTATGATCATGCAAATTCCTGGCTTTAACGGATTTGTTAACTTGAGATATGAATTGGATGAAGATGAATGGGTGAGTCCAACCGTATTTGGGAGCACAAAGTCAGAAATTGAATCTGTTGAAGTAACCTACCCAGAACCTTCAAAAAACTTCCGCATTGACCGCCGACCTGGAGATAAATTTGCCATGACTTCGGAGCGGATTACAGAAGAGAACAAGAATACAGGTGCCATCAAATCATACATGACTTTATTTGAGAAGCTTAATTACGAAACATTTGTATTTACTGAAAGTGATTCTCTCATTAATTCCTTACGGGCTGCAATCCCGTTTTGCACGATTCTTGTAAAAAGCACCAACAGAGGGACAGACGAACTCAAGTTTTATCCCAAAAAATCAGGTGAAAAAATGCATGGATTATATGATGAACAAGGCAACGCACTGGTTCACGATCCATCAAGATATTACGCCCTTTACAACAAAATGGATCGCGTTTTAATTGTACAAGACTATACCTTTGGCGACGTGTTAAAAACCTCTAGTGATTTCTTAAACAGAACAAATTAATCATGCATTGGATTGATTGGACTGTTCTATTTGGCACCTTACTGTTCATTACGATTTATGGGATTTACAAAACCCGTGGAATAAAGAATGAAGCTGGGTATCTAGCGTCAGACAAAAACACGCCTTGGTGGGCAATTGGCTTGTCAATTATGGCTACACAGGCAAGTGCCATCACCTTTCTTTCCACGCCTGGGCTTGGCTATCAAACAGGTCTTGAATTTGTGCAGTTTTACTTCGGATTGCCAATTGCTATGATCATCATCGCATTTGCTTTCGTGCCGCTGTACCACCGGTTAAAAGTATACACCGCCTATGAGTTTTTAGAGACGCGGTTTGACGGCAAAACTCGATTACTCACGGCATCACTATTCCTTGTTCAACGCGGTTTGGCTGCAGGAATTACCATTTACGCGCCATCCATTATTCTGAGCCAAATACTCGGACTTCCACTACACATTAATATTTTAACCATCGGGATTCTGGTGATTCTATACACAGTATCAGGTGGCACAAACGCCGTAACTCAAACCCATAAACAGCAAATGGCCGTCATCTTCGTTGGGCTCATCGTCGCTTTT
>JBLING010000329.1:0-3103 GCA_047639155.1 bacterium | reverse complement strand
TATTACCCTGAATGACCCTTTCTCATCGTGTGTTTTAAGGTTTTGTGGCAATCTAAAATCGCGTTCGCAAAACGGGGAGTGTTCCAAAAATTGCCCGTAATCGTTGCGGTACCTTCTTGGTGTAGTTATTTCTCCAAATGACTCAATGTATAAAATCTTATTTTCTTGCGTCTTAAAATCAATTTGATATGTGGTCCCTCTAGGAATGATTATATAATCTCCACACCCAAACTCCAAATTACCATACATCGTACGAAGCGTTCCTGTCCCAACATGGATAAACAACATCTCGTCTGCATCCGAATTACGATAAAAGTAATCCGAAGAAAACGACTTTGGTGCTGCCAATCCAATGTGCATATCACCATTTACAAATAATGTCTTACGGCTTTTGATGTAATCATTTTCTGGCTTAAGCGAAAAACCTTGAAAGCTGAGTGCTTGCATATTTTTCTCAATCGCGACTTTTGGTGTAACATCTTCAAGACGTTTTATTTCGCTAACGACCGTAGGCGGATACAAATGATAAATGAGGGAAGACATCCCGGCAAAACCTGCCGTTCCAAACAGCTCTTCTTGGTACAGTCCACCTGCTGGATTTTCAAAGGTGATGTGTCTTTTATTCGGTATTTGACCTAATGTGTGATATCTAGGCATAAGTGAAGGATTGAATGTTTGAATTGTCCTCGTATTAATTGTTCCGGCATTAAGTGCTCACTCGGGGTTGCGTTTGACCACAATAATTATATCTCGATAGCTTTTTATATAACCTTTAAGTTGCATGGTGCAAATGTACATTTCGACTAATTTTAGTCATTGATAACATCTGTATTGGCCTATGATATTTGTCAGAATTCGAATTTCAGATTTCAGATTTCCCCAAGACGCATATTCAGAGCAACCGACGTTAGGAGGTTGCGAAGAATCTGATGATTTTAGATTGAAGATTTCGGATCGCGAACAACGGAAAGCGGAATTCTATTTTCTCTTCTCTCTTTTCTCATTTGTAACATCTCTTCTCTCTTTCTTCATTTTTGTTTCGTACTTTTATCGACCTAAACAATCGTTTCAATTATGAATAGAATTCAATCCATTTCCCTTGTTGCCTTATCATTCGTTTTATTCTCTTGTGGCGGAGACGATGGACCTACAACTGTGCGAGTAGAAATGCAATTTCACGGTTACTCCGACGGAGGTAACAAAACATTTAGAGGAACAGAAGTAGTTGGTGAAGAGGTGGCTGTAACCCTAGAAGGACCAACAGGTGCTTATCAAATCACCAATATCCAATGTTTGTTTGGTGGGACCGGCAACACACCTGCAAACAGAGAATTATTACTCAAAATATATAAAGACAATGGCGACGCTAATCCTGGAGAAATGATTCACTCTTCTAAACATACCATGGCATCTGCGTTAACCGCACTAACAGATTTAAATATCAAATCAAGTGACGTAAGACTAACTGCAGGACAAGACGTGCGTGTTTCATTTGAAATTCTTGACACCAAGAACTTCCCATCCTTCGCAGAAGAATTTGACGGCGCATATGTCGAAGAAAAAAATTGGCTGAGGGATAAAGACGGCACTTGGAACTCAAATGACGGAGTTGGGGTTAATGGCAATTGGGTGATTCGTGCGATTGCACAACAAGACTTGTAGAATTTTGAATTTTTAATGTTGAATTGCAAGACGTCAATATAAAGGTGATAAATGGCCAACCGAAAGCTATGAATAAAGACCGTGTTGTCGACGAATATTTAGTACTTTTTGCTATTGAACTTTTACTGGGATGAATTTGCAGGATGAGAAATAGTTTTTCTAATCTTAAATCATAAATCTTCTATCCAAATAGCCTGCCCGACTTTCGGCGAGATCGACATAAAGGTCTTAAGGGCAAGCTACTGAATGATTGAATTTACGTAACCGACAAAAGAAAATGTTTAAGAACCCTTTGTTTATAAGCTATAAGGAATGTACGAAAACGTTAAATATGATGTTCGCTATAACGAACATGCCCATAAACAATGGATTCCCTTTATGTACATTTGGATTATGAAATGTTAATTGTTGGAAATATATTTGAGTATAGATTTAATGAAATGGAAGGATTATTGAAGTGAATTTAATGAGGGTCAACTGCATTTAATCCCACATCCTTGACTTCGATTTCTTAGTTTTCGTTCTTTAACAGCTTGTTTTGATTTAGTGAGGTCAATTTTTAGCATACTGTTGTTTTGAACCTCAAATGGAGTGTATGCAAAATGCGGTCAAGCAAGTAGGGGATTTAGTGGTATTTCAACCCAAGGGCTTTGAATTTTCATACTTATAATTACAAGAACTGTGTGTAAGAATAACTCAAAACCAAGATTACACTTGGCTGCTTAGCATTCCAACAATACCTGATCTTAATAAAAAGGCAAAAAAGGTGAATTATTTGTTTCAAAAATTATCTGATAAATATCTGTCTCTTTACGTAGTCTACCCTTTGAAGATGTATGGTTTAATAATTGGTACTGTTGCATTAACTTCCCCTGAATCCAAAAGTAACCAAATTCGATGTTTATTAAGCTGCTAAAGACTTAAAAGTAGCAAACCAGTTTGACTCTGAATCTTTGATTTGATCCTTTCTGATGATGTTAATTACCTCTATTCCTGCCAGTGTCCTCTGTGCTGATTCAAACTCTTTGAATCCTGTTGTTATGGATATCCGCCGTTTGATGGTGCGATGATCCTGTTCAACAATATTATTCAAGTATTTAACTCGTCTTATCTTGATCTTCTTCACCGATAAACTTCTCTTGTTTACCACTTTGATTGCAGCTGTGTTTGCCCCACTCTTATCAATATTAATAAGCCTTGGTTTCCCGTTATTTCCTATTGCTTTATTCAAGAATTTCTGTGCTGATCCTTTCATCCTTCTCTTTGTTAATAAGAAGTCAATGGTACTCCCATACTTATCTACTGCTCTATATAAATATCTGTCCTTCCCTGCTACCTTGATATACGTTTCATCCATCCTCCAGCTATCACAAACCTTCTTTTTGCGTTTATGCATGTTTGATTCAATCATTGGGCTAAACTTATATACCCATCGGTAGAT
>JBLING010000328.1:0-3129 GCA_047639155.1 bacterium | reverse complement strand
TTCTATTGAAGAATGATTCAATTTGGCAACTCCAAAATGGTTATTTTCAAAACACCTACGAAGACGACACACTAATTGACATAATGGGATATGTATTTGTAATCACCTTTATACACAATAACCAACGCTTTGTGATTTGCAGTGACGATTACAAAACATATCTGTCGGAAATAAACAATGGAGAAATGCGCATTGTTGACACACTTATAAACCAACCATCTTGGTCCTATAACTCAAACTTGGTAATTAAGGAAAATGGCAATTACTATTGTAGATATAGCGGTCATACCAAGAAGCATTATTCAGATACTTCGAGCACTCCGCATTACCGATTTGCTGGAGTCATTGCCATTAAGGGAGACTCCATAATAATTGGTCATCAAGAAAGCTACTTTAAAACACATGATGAATTATACAACTCTAAACCCTTTTATTAGGTTAAAACAACATTTCCACCTCAGATAAGACCTCGCAATTCACTCTACTACAGGGTAATTAAGAATTCAAAATTAAAAATCACTTGTGATTTTCCAAATTCGTTACGCCCCAATTCTCCAATTCATCGGTGCTCCAAAGGTCAGGGAAGAAAATACGGCGTTGATACCGTGGATGCATATACTTATGCCAGTCACTTCCACCTGTGGCTTTTACGCCTTTTTTGCCGCTGTCTAAATATTTAGCAGCTGCATGGTAATGGTGCATTACCCAATTGATGTTTACGGTATGATCGTAATGCCGCATCTCGTTTATTAGGTCTTTGTTTTCTCTATATTTCTTTGGCAATTGTTTGAATTTCGTCCATAAATTTACCAGGTTATACTCCTCCATATAGTTGATGAGTTCAACGCGGTATTTCTTTTCGAAATTCTGCATCAACTTACTCTTCTTGCCGGTTTTGTAATCCTTACCCGCCGCTTGCCAATACATATGTTCGAATGCATGTGAATAAGGTGTTTCACGATCAATGTCGGACCTAAAACGGTAATCAATCAAGTTGATTAATTCCGTTGAGGCAATTTCAATTTTACGGTATTGGCCACTTTGGAAACCGCTTGCTGGAGTCAAAGTGTCCCTAAATTTCATGTATTGCGCAATCTCCATACCTTCAGCCATGATATCAAATGAATTCGATAGCATGTCGAAATAACGACTAACACGCGCCAAGTGCATTGTGAATTTCTCGGGCTTGATTGCGTCATCATGAGAAATCTGTTGTATCTCCCACAGTATCATTTTAAACAACAATTCGTTGATTTGGTGATACATGATGAACACCATTTCATCCGGCAGATTTGTGCGTTTTATTTGAAGCGATAATAGCGCATCAACGTTTGCAAAATCCCAATACGTCATGGTTTCGGCGTGTAGCAATCCCGATAAATGCACGTCCATATCTTGTCCTTGAGCTGCGTATTTCGCTTCTATTGCGTCTAACAACTCTTGTCTTGTCATCTTTCCCATTACAGTGTTCCTCTTCTTGCCTGTTCGGCTTCTATCGATTCAAATAACGCTTTAAAATTTCCTTTACCGAAAGACTGTGCTCCTTTTCGTTGAATTATTTCAAAAAACAAAGTTGGTCTATCCGTAACTGGTTTGGTAAAAATTTGTAACAAATATCCTTCTTCGTCACGGTCGACCATTATACCATGTTGTTTCAGTATTTCTAGGTCCTCTGCAATCTCCCCTACTCTATCCGCAACGGTGTCGTAATAACTACCTGGAACGTATAAAAATTCTACACCACGCTTTTTCATTTCACTCACAGTAAATACGATATCATTTGTAGCGACGGCGATATGCTGGCAACCAGGCCCTTGGTAAAAGTCGACATACTCTTCAATTTGAGATTTCTTTTTCCCTTTAGCAGGTTCGTTGATTGGGAATTTTATCCGACCATTACCATTGGTCATTACTTTACTCATTAATGCTGTAAAGTCGGTAGAAATATCTTTGTCGTCAAACGTAATTAGGTTGGCAAACCCCATCACTTCGTTGTAGAACTTCGCCCAGACATTCATTTCTCCCCAATCTACATTTCCAACCATATGGTCGATGTACCTCAAACCAACTTCTGTTGGGTTATAATGTGATTCCCATTTCTCGAATTTTGGTAAGAAAACACCGTTATACTTTTGTCGCTCAACAAACACGTGAATCGTGTCCCCGTATGTTCGAATCGCAGAACGAACAACTTCTCCATTTGAATCACTTTCAATACGCGGTTCAAAAAACGAAACTGCCCCACGTTTGGTTGTTTCCTTCCAAGCTTTTGTGGCGTCCTCTACCCACAACGCAATTACTTTAACACCATCACCATGTTTGGTAATGTGTTCAAATATTTCATTGTTTTCGGTTCCAGGCATAGGTGTAGTTAACACAAGTCGAATTTTATCCTGGACTACAACATAACTTGTTCTGTCTTTCAACCCTGTTTCTAGACCTGCATACGCCAGTGATTGAAAACCAAGTGCTGTTTTATAAAAATGGGCAGCTTGCTTCGCGTTTCCAACGTATAATTCAACATAGTCTGTTCCTAATAGTGGTAAAAAGTCATCAGCTTCTGGAAATATTTTTTCCAAACTGTATTTGTAATTTTTAACCTCGCTTAAATTATCCATTTAACTGATATTTAATGTGTTACCCAAGATTTGTAATAATCGTCTACTTGCAAATCCATGGCTGCTTTGGTTATTGATAATGGCGCGAACGGGTCAATCATAACGGCTAATTCTTCTGTTTTGGTTTTACCAACACTTCGTTCAATCGCTCCAGGATGTGGTCCGTGTGGGATGCCGCCTGGGTGCAAGGTGATTTGTCCTTTTTTAATATTGTTTCGGCTCATAAAGTCTCCATCCACGTAATACAGAATCTCCTCGGAATCAATGTTACTATGATGATAAGGCGCAGGTATGGCTTTCGGATGATAATCGTACATGCGTGGGACAAATGAGCAAACTACAAAACCCTTAGACTCCCATTGTTGGTGAATTGGAGGTGGCATGTGGATTCGACCTGTTAGTGGTTCAAAATCATGAATTGAAAAGGCATATGGATAGTTAAACCCATCCCATCCAACCACATCAAAAGGGTGATTGGCATGGGTATATTCCCACAATACGTTTTGTTTTT
>JBLING010000327.1:0-3160 GCA_047639155.1 bacterium | reverse complement strand
TTTAATCACCTTCAGGAAAATTTGTCCAGCATTTACCTTAAAGTCGATACAAACCTGAGTTACCAAGTACTCACCGAACAGCATTATGACAAGGTCGCCGCGTGGAGCCCATTAGGCAAAAAACTGGCCTTTCAACGGTTTGAAGGGGGTACTTGTGAAATAAGAAGTCTCGATCTTGATGAAAAATACAACAAAACGGGACCAAGTAAAAAACTCGCCGATTGTGGTGTTTATTCGTACCTGTCCAGTATTGCTTGGGAAACTGAAGACTCTTTGTATTTCACCAAGGCAGCATACAAAGGGGGACCGTATGAAATCAAACATTTGAATATAAAAAGCGGTAAAATAACCGATTTTATGAGCTACGACGAGTCATTCATGCCAGCCAAAAAGCGCGGGCCTGGGCATTATTATCTGGTATATAACCAAAAGTTAAAATCATTGTTTACCTTGGAAAGTAGTGACTGGAACACGACCAGTATTTACAAATTTGTAGGCAACGAACCCAAATTGATAGCTAGGGTCGGCGTCACCTTGTTTAGTATCGATATATATAACGGCCATGTTATCTTTAAAGATTTGGATAATCAACTTAAAACCTTTGCGCTCGATGAGCCCAAAAAAATAACCACTATATACAAAAACCCTCTTAAACCTATAGGTTACCCTACCGTCAGTGCCAACAGTAATAAAATAGCCATTATTTCGGGTAGCATTTACAAAGACACCATGTTCGCTTTTGATCTTAAAGACAATTCCAGCACAGAGCTCATATCATCACAATTCAGATTGCGAGTCCCTCAGCAGGTTAATGGCGAATTCTATTTTATGTCTGATGAAACGGGTATCAGTCAGATATATTCTTATGACACAAAAGTTCGATTACAGTTAAGTAACTTCACCAAAAACAAGACTATTGTTCATTACACTGTCTCTAGAGACAAGCAATGGCTGGCAATAAACTTCGTTGACGAAACGGTTATTTACCAGCGAAAGAATAGTGAATTGGTCAAAGCAAAGTCTTTCGAACTCATGTCCTATCCGGCATTTTCACTAAACAGTAAACGTCTATTACTGACCAATTTGCAACAAAGTGATAGCGACAAAGAAAACGTGTGGATTAAGAAACTGGTTGAATATAATCTCGAAGATTTTTCTGAGACCGGTATTTCAATTAAAAACGCCAAGTTCGGGGTTTATCACAAACAAGGTATTGTTTTTGCCGGAGCTAATGGTGGTATTAAACTATTCAAGCTAAACGGCATAGACACAATTAACGACACACTTTCTATCCCCTCGCCGTCTTTGTTGGCGGTAAACAGTGAATCCATTTTTGTGAGTAAATCTTTCAAAACCCATAAAATCGATTTGCAAACCAAAGCAGTTATTGAATTACCATCACATATCTATGGTCCAATCAACGCCAGTGATTCCCATCTATACTACAACGTCAAGAAACTCAGTAAAATGGTGATTTTCAAAGGTGAACTGATAGATAACTAATCTAGAATTAGTTTTTTACAACACCCCCTGAAATCAATAATAATGTTAATAGAATGATTGCGAATTAGTGTTTTAAGAACCTTGAATCCAATAACGCTTCTATCCATTAACAATAATTGCTCAGGGATAAAATTCAAAATCACTCCAACATAAAAAAACTATAAGTTGAATTTTCGAATTATCAGGCGAAAAATCAGCTAGATAGCACCACCGTAACCATACGTAAGCGAATGTATACAATCATATGTGTTATTGCAGCAAGAAACAGATAGAATTATTGTTATTGAGAATGTATGATGTTTTTGGTCAGCAACAAATCTTTTACAGATTACTAACAAAAGGATAATACAGCAAAGGGAGTTGACTAGTGTCGTTTTATTTTATTATTGTGAGTTAGAACTTTGGGGAAGTTAAACATTATGAACATTAAAAAGAGCATCTGTATTTTTGCCGTATCAATAGCCGTGATCTCTGTATCAGTCCATGCAGTGCCGCTCAAACAAGAAAAAATTGATGGTCAAAAAGTTGAAGAGAAAAAATTAAAAGAAAGAACAGAGCTCGAATTGCGATTGCTCTTATTGGGAGAAGATACTACGCAACAAGAGTCTTACTGCCCTTTTTGGCCGGATTGTTAAGTCTTGTCCATTAACTGTCAACAACCCCTCATGCTTACAGGATTGTGAATATGCTATTTAAATATCTCTGCGCAATGTCCGTGCTTATGTTCTCCATACATGCTAATTCGGCCGCAGTAAAACCCCAAACCCCGCACATCAAAACGGCATCAGTCCCAAAAGAAGCGTCATCGTTGGTGAGCAAGGTAGATAAAAAGCATAAATCAGCGGAAAAACTGAAACAACATCTCATCTTTTTGTTTGGTGATAGCGACGAAAATAAACAAAGGTGCTACCCTTTTTGTTGATAGTTGACACCTTAACTGCCCTAGATAAAGACATGGAATGTCTATCATCTATTCCCCTCATTTAATACAGAACATTACAAACAAATAATACGACCTGCCGGTTTACGATTCGTATAACTGATGTTTGGCACTGTGTCTGGTTGAAAATCGCTGCCGAAGTTGACAACGATATTTTCAAGCAATGGAAGAATCAAGTAAACACTGGCATCGACCACAAAATAACAGTCGTCGCCATCAACGCAACTGTCATCATCAATCCCACTGCAACCATCGCACTGGCAAACAAATAACCACGCTCTTTTGGCACATCCAGCACGACTGGCACGCCCAGATACAACAGATACACCGCGCAGCAGGCCGCAGCAGTCACCACAATAATGTCTAACCACAAAATGGGATAGAACCCACAAGCACCTGCGACAAACAGAGGTGTACATGAATAAGCTGCAATATCTACGCCCTTGGCGTAACTGCAATTTTCGGCTTCATAGGTTTTGGCCATCCAGTGAACCATGAAACCGAGTATGCCTACGCCTATGACCATCGAAATGTAAAACAATGCCAGTACTTGAATGGCTGAGCTTTCAGTGATCCTGATTGTTTCGCGATCGCCAAGGGTCCAACCAACTTTGGTTAAACCCACGAACCAACCGGCCACCGGTATAATGGCGATGAGTAAGATAGAACTGAGATAATGCTTGGCGATACTGTCATTGTCTTTGGCGATTTTCAGCC
>JBLING010000326.1:0-3201 GCA_047639155.1 bacterium | reverse complement strand
ACAATTGCCATTATTTCAACTGTGTCTTTATTGATTTTGTAGAATATACCGTCAGAACCACAAACACAACGTCTATATACTTTTTTAATGGATTCTACTGATGCATATGGTCTGTATGCAATGATTTCAAAATATGTAAAAAAGGAATCAAAGTATTTATCCGCTTGATTCATTCCGAATTTTTTAACTCCGTAATGATGGATTCGAATTAAATCTTCTTTAGCGGCATTGCTAATTCTGTAATTAGCCATCAAGCATCGACTTTTATTTTTTCAATATTTGTTCTTTACTATCTGTTGTAAATCCGCTTTCTTCAGCTTTTTCCAATTTTGTATTAATCCAATCAATTTGGACTTGCTGTTTTCTTGCTTGCCTGATTAAATCATTTATCAGCTCACTTTTACTCGCGTATTCCTGATTGTCTACTTGGTCTTTTAACCATTCATCGTTTGGTTTTGTGAATGAAATACTCTGTCTGGTCATAATAATCTACATTGGTGTAAATATACACCAAATACGAATCACTGTCAAGTGTTTTTTATATTGTTGTTCACTAGGTTTTAGGTTAAGGCAAAACAATTGGGCCAATCAGTTCCATCCACAAGTAAAAGCCTAGTCCTCCCCCTATTATTCCACTAAGAATAAATGTTGGGCGGTCTTTTTTAGGCACATATTTAAAGACGACTATTGTACAGATTATAAAGCCAATTGCCGCACAGACAACAGGAACAATATGACTTGGCAATCCCAATGCATCTGATATTTTTATTTCATCTCCGTTTCCGGCGAAGTAATTGGTTTTGTTTCCAAGATATCCGTAGGCAAGTGTCATTGTAAGATTGAACACTTCGCGTAACCAGAAAAGACTTAAAAATACGAGTAACCAGTCGACCAGACCATAGGCCTTTTGGCGTTTCGTTTTGCGACGTTTACTTAACAGAAAAAAGCCCAATAGGCCTGTCAGCATTGTTTGTGCAGGTCCGCCCAGTGTAATCCAAAGTCTGTGATTTTTTGGCTTGAACGACGCTTTTAACAAGGCGTCATCATTAATGGATTCCGTTAATTTGGATGCGTTTAATCGATCGTCAATTCGCTTCATTGTTTCCGAACTGTACGAGTTCATGCTTGCATAATGAAGCGTTGTGTGATAACCAAGCACCTTCGCAACAGCAATATGTCCACATTCATGCGACAGTGTTCCGATAACTGTAAACGCAATGAAAGCAAGGCTTAAGAAAAAGAGACGGGTATTATTTATTTTCATGAATATATGGATTTAAAACCACAGGTGAAAGTTAATCATTCAACACAATTACCAGTCCATTTGTAGCGTTGACAAAGTACAATAAATTGTTATCTTTGGTTTGATAACAAACTAACAATCACTTTCAACATCTAATAAAATTATGCGTATGAAGTATTTAGTTTTCGTCTTGTTTTTGTTTTCGAGTTTACTTGCAAATTCTCAAGATTTCACTGACCTTTCGAGTCACGTTCCGACAAGCAAAGACGTTACTATCGGCAAGTTAGACAATGGATTAACCTATTACATCCAACACAATAAAAAGCCTGAAAACAAGGTAGAATTACGACTGGTATTAAATGCTGGCTCAATCTTAGAAACTGAAAAACAACGTGGTCTTGCTCACTTTATGGAGCACATGAATTTTAACGGTACAAAAAACTTTCAGCACAACGAGTTGGTGGATTATTTACAAAGCATTGGCGTAAAATTTGGGCAGCACCTGAATGCCTACACAAGCTTTGACGAAACCGTATATATCCTTCCAATTCCAAGCGACGACAGCGTAAAGCTCGAAAAAGGTCTTGATATACTGGAGGATTGGGCATTTAACAACTTGTTGACGCCAGAGGAAGTTGAAAAAGAACGTGGTGTTGTGCTTGAAGAATTGCGTTTAGGTCTTGGTGCAGAAAAAAGAATGATGGACAAGTATTTGCCCTTGTTGATGTATAACTCGCATTATGCAGAGCGACTGCCGATTGGACTTAAAGCGGTAATTGAAAATTTCGATCATGCCGAACTTAAGGATTACTACAATTCGTGGTATAGACCAAATTTAATGTCGGTTGTAGTGGTAGGAGACATTGACGTTGCTGAAATAGAGAAAAAGATAAAAGCCCATTTTGGTGGATATTCAAATCCTGAAAATTACAAAATGCGTCCGGAGTACTTCGTGCCAGATCATGAAGAAACCTTTATTGCGATTGAACATGACAAAGAAGCTTCTTTTACACGCGTACAGATGGTGTATAAAGACAAAGGAAATGCAAAGGATGGTCACACTTTAGAAGATTATCGTAACGATTTGGTTAAAAGCCTGTTTAACGCAATGATAAACAACAGACTACGTGACATTTCCAACAATCCAAATCCACCTTTCACTTATGGTTATTCATTTCACGGAAGTGACTGGAGTAGAAATAAGAAATCATACCAGTCGTTTGCTATGACCAATCCTGAGAGCCAGCTCAATGCGTTTAAAACCTTGGTTGAAGAAAACGAGCGGGTGTTGCGTCACGGATTCTTAGAAACAGAACTTATACGGGCCAAAAAGAGTCTTTTATCTAGGTACGAATCAACGTATAAAAACAGGGACAAAACGGAATCTGGTAGGATAGTGTGGGAATATGTTAATCACTTTTTAGAAGGTGAGATGATACCAGGAATTGAATGGGAATTCAATGCTGTTAAAGCATTAAACGAAGGGATTGGTATCGGCGAAATAAACGAATTGATTACAAGGTACATTCATGACGATAATCGTGTAATTGTGTTCACGGGTCCAGAAAGTAAGGACAACATATACGTAACAAAAGAGCAAATATTAGACGTTCTAGAAAACGTTAAGAAGCAAGAAATTCTGCCGTATTCTGAAGGTATTGTTGCTACATCCCTAATAACAAGTTTGAACGCAGCAGGCACTGTTTCGTCGACCGAGAAACTACCGACAATTGACATGACAAAAATGGTTTTGTCGAATGGTGTAACGGTGTATTACAAAAAAACGGATTTCAATGACGACCAAATACTAATGCGGGCGTATAGTCCGGGTGGGACTTCGCTAATAACGTCGCATGAAGATTACGTCAAGATAAAACTTGCACTGCGTGGTATTGATGAGGCAGGAGTAAACGGTTTTAGTAAAAACGATATGTCCAAAATAACGGCAGGCAAACAAG
>JBLING010000325.1:0-3219 GCA_047639155.1 bacterium | reverse complement strand
TTACTCGGAGCATCTGGGACGACGAAACGAGTTTAGAAAAATACAGGGCGTCCGCGTTATTTGCAGAAATATGGCCTTTGACCAAGGCAAAATTTGCTGGGAAGCCTGAAGCTTGGACTACCAAAATAGTTTGAGCCAAATTTGAGTTATATATTTAATCAACTTATTATTGTTTGTTGAAGTGACATGTTAGAAAAAGCGATGAAGAAAATCCAAATATTAAGTCTTCTTATTCTCCTAATGGTATCAGGAGCATCTTACACCTATGGGCAAGCAGACAGAATCGCCCAAGCGATAGAGGACAACAACCTTAAACGTGCGCTAAAATTAGCGGAAGATTCGGAAGAAGATCCCTTGTACAAAAAGAATCCAGAGATTTACTTTTTAAAAGCAGAGGTATATTTTAAAATTATCCGCGATCCATTTTTAAGAGAAAAGTATCCTGATGCGCTAAAAATGGGAATAAAATCCTTAAAGAAAGGAAAATACAAAGCAGACGGTGAATACTTCCCAGAATTTTTACCATTGGTTGATAGCTTTGCTATGTTAAGCAATGAGGAAGGCGCTGCTGATTACGGAATAAACAAGTATACAGGCGCAGTTAAGTCATATTCTACAACCTTCGAACTTAATGGAGACATGACATCCATATTTTGGATTGGCAAATGCTGGCTCATGCAAGAAGATACAACTTTAGGAGAGGATGAATACAATAAGGTAGTTGTTTGGTCACGCGAACAAAACATAAAAGGGAATGACGTTCCCAATGAAGTTTCTGAAGCCTTCGTTTACTATGCTGACAAGTTTTGGCGGAAACAACAATTTGATTCAGCCAATTTATACCTCGAATCTGCCCGTAAAGTGTTTGGCGGCAATCCACGAATAGATTATTTCCAGAAAGAAGTTACCAAACAGCAAATAAGCAAACTGCCACCATCAACGTTGATGATGGAAAAAGTAAAATACATTTTAGGATTTTTCCCAACCGACACATTATTTGTCAAAAAAGAAAACGCCCTTTACCTCTATTTAATGCGTAATTATTACGACCATAATGATTCCGCAGCACTTGACACGATGTTAAAACATTTTGCACAGCAAAAAGTAATGCGAAATGAATCAAAATTGGGAAATCAATACAAAAAGAGCGATCAATTTATTGAAGCTAAAACGGAGAATGTTACCTGGAACTTAGTGAAATACTTTAGCAAGTTTGACTACCCTGAAATCTCGAATTACATAGGATATAAGTACATTAACACAACTTCTAAAGAACAAACACCTGAGTCGATTCAAGCCCGGTATGTTGTAATTATTGACTACGCCGCAAAGAGTCATTCATTGAAACTTGCGAACCAGTTAATAAACTATGCGGAATCCATTTATGGTGCAAACGAATCGTGGTCAAACTTACGTGCTTCCCTAATTTCTAAACATCGAGATAAAACCCTTTCAACGGATGAACAAGGTGCTTTATATAGTTTATTAACGCACAACGCTGACCTCACCAATTTGGAGGAGGATGTTGAAAAAGTTGTAGTGAAGTATGTGGAGTCACTGATTAAGGATAAGCAGTATCGCATTGCTAAAACTGTGATTTTGAGGCACATAAAAGCACAACCCGACAATCCTGAATGGGAAGGCCAACTGGACGTTTTAGCAAAAGAAGATTTTTACAACAACTATTATATGACTCGGGTCCGAGAAGAGATGGTTGCTGGGATGACAGTTGGAGGATTTGCCTGGAATGGCTCAAAAGCCCAGTGTAATCCAGGCGAAATTGATGACGACATTCAACAAAAAGTAGAAGATAGAATCAATTACTTCAGAAGACAAGCGGGCGTTCCAGACATATACTTGGATAAAGAGTTAAATGATTGGTGTCAAAAAGCAGCGTTAATGATGGAGTCGAATAAAGCGCTCAGTCATACACCTGATACACGTTGGAGTTGTTACTCTGATCAAGGTGCTCATGCCGCTCGATATTCATTATTAACCAAAGGTGCAACAACAGTTTTTGCAGTAACATCATTCTTCGCAGATAACAATACGGCGAGTGTTGGTAACCGTAGATGGTTGTTATATCCAAATGGTTTGGCTTTGGGTCACGGATCCACTGAAAACGCTTGCGCAATATGGGCTTCGGACGACAGTGGAAGTGTTGATACCAATATTTATAAAGACAAATTTGTTGCTTGGCCACCAGAAGGCAATTTGCCTAAGATGATGGTTTTCCGATATTGGTCTTTTTCTATTGATCAAAACCTGGTAGGGTCTACTGTGTCTATGAAAATTAATGGGGAAGAAATTCCCGTTTATGTTCAGGAGTTTGAAGATGGTCACAGAATGCCTACGCTCGTTTGGGATACAGATTATAATTTTAGGACGATTAAAGAAGATACTAAAGTCCACATTACGGTTACAATTCCCAACGGGAGAAGGTACTCGTACATAGTCAAAGTTATGTACTTTAATGCCGTTGGCTACTAGAGCCAAGCAACTAAAGCACTCACTAGTGCGTCATATTTTATAGCGTGCAAGATGTTTCGTCCTGCATACGTTATCTTTGATAAACTAGGTTTGATAAATTTCCAAAAAGGTATAGTATGTTTAGCAATTGGGGTTTTGTTACTCATTTGCATTCCGTTTAATGTATACGGACAACAATACCTTACTGAAAATAAGGGTCAATGGAATGATCAGATTCTATTCAAAAAGCAAACCGTCGGTGCTATAATTTACCTTAAAAATAAAGGAATATCAATCCTTCAATACGACGTTGAAGCTTGGGCAAAAACTGTAGATCACCCACATCATTCAGAACGCAAAATATTCAAATCCGCGGAGAAGCCGATCTCTGTTAACTATCACCATTTCGAAATGGAATTTGTCGGTGCAAACGAGCAATGTGTGATTCAAGGAGAGGCAGTAAGCAACTACTATCTAAACTACTTCGTAGGAGATGATAAAAACAATTGGGCTTCGAACGTACGAGACTTTGGAGTTGTTCGATATGAGAACTTGTACAACAACATCGATCTAATAGTTCATGGAAAAGGAAGTGGATTAAAATATGATTTTCATGTAAAATCCGGTGGTGATATCGAAGACATTCAGCTACGTTATAACGACGTTGATCAGGTGTCTGTGTTTTCTGATTCGATTGTAGTAAACACAAGTATAGGTCGGCTGGTAGAAAAAATTCCGGTTAGTTTTACG
>JBLING010000324.1:0-3243 GCA_047639155.1 bacterium | reverse complement strand
AACACTAGTGGAAAGAAGCCACATCTCAGTGTCACCAAGCTGTGACAATTATCATATTCTAAAATGACAAACAACAATATCGACAAAAGTGACATAAAAGTGCGGTTAAACTCTTCACTCGCCACACTAACAGCATTCGACTGTAGCGAAGAACCTTTGAACTATCAAACGGTTTTAGACAATCACCATGTGCATCTTTTTTACTGTAAACAAGGCAACCCGATTTTTCAGTTTTCGGAGCATTACCAAAGGCCGTTGCCGGAGGGTTCTTACTTCACCATATATGATCAGAACAAATCGTTAGATGTGTTGATACATGCGCAAACGTGTAAGATGATTTATGTATCACTTCCACCGCAAGACGTGCATCAAATATTGATAGACGATCGAAAGAGTTTGGTACAATTGGGTTTTGAAGGATTTGGAGTTCGGGAATATTCTGTGAAGGATATCAATTTCGCGACTGATTTGGTTTTGGATACCATCTTTAATCCCATTGTTGAGCCGAACCTATTAAAATCTGTTTTTTACAGAGCCAAAGTATTGGAGTTATTAAGTTTTACATATGACGTTGAAGAAGACCAATTGTATGAAGCTTGTCCGTTTTTAAAAGAAAAAGACAATGTTGAACGGATAAAAAACGCACGTAATATTTTAATTGACAACCTCGATGGTCCACCGAGTTTACCAGAATTAGCCAAACAAATTGGCATGAATGAATATAATTTGAAAGTAGGATTTAAGAATGTATATGGATTGCCTCCGTTTAAATACCTACAAGAATACCGCCTGAATTTATCTAAGAAATTATTGGCAGAAGGACAATGGCAGGTTGCTGAAATTGCAGATAAGATCGGGTACACAAGCTCTAGTCATTTTATTGAGGCCTTTCGCAAAAAATTTGGTAACACACCCAAAAAGTTCATGCTTGCACACAGCTAAAACTGTTTTTTATTCCCGCGTTTAATTCTTTAAAATCCAACTTCCCATTCACCTCTTTTAAATAATCCACGACCGAAATTGCTTTTTTGATTCTGATTTCCGAGGACTTCGGTTTTCCAATTAAATGCAATAGGGTGCGTTGTTTTCCGGCGGTTAGCGCATGGAACACACTGTCAGCTTGATCATCAATATCAAAGATGGCTGGCAATTCTTCCGGCATAGGTAACCCGTATTTACTGTTGTCTGGTTCAATCGATACATGAACCAGCTCATCAATTTTGCGGCTTAACTTTTTCTGTAGTTCTGCGTTCACATTTAAGAAGTATCGCCCATCTCCTTGAGGCATCAACGCACATTGATACGTTGCATTATCATTTAAGGTACATACGACACGCTTCTCCCCCAAACCAACATATTTGGCGGCTATATTGGTGGGCACTTCCACACCAACGCTCCAGACTGTACTGCTCATTAGAAACAGTAGTGCCGTAAAGCTGTCCTTATTTTCCTCTTTCATTTGTGCTGCAAATTTGCTATATTCGTAAGACTACTACAAGCAGAACCCGTTTCTGTTGCTTTTTGAAAAATTATTAACATGCTACTACTACTCACACTTTACCTTGCCCGTAAATACAAAACACGTCACCTGTAACTCGTTCCAAACAACGACGTTTGTTTGATTCACACAATTATTAAATTGGTTGTGCGTTCCTTATATGTAACAATTTTTACATGCCAAGAACGACCCTAACTTTTTGTGCCCTTTTATGGGGTATTATGGCTTTCGGCCAGCTTAACATTTCAACAACTCATTTTCAAGGCGAAAGCTATAACGTCTACCCAATCCGTATTCCGTTTGATGAGGTCTTATCAGATCATTACAAATATGTTTGGTATAAGAACGGCCCTTTGAATCTTAAATATGGTGCTTGGACTTCAGACGCAGATGAGTTGACCTTACCCTTTAATCCCTTTAAATTAAAAGACGGCAAGTACCTCGTATTCTATGAAAAGAAAGATGTGAAATGGGATAAGGAAAACAACCGATATAAATACAAACACCAAGACACAAGTTTAGTCGCCGCCACATTCGTCATAAAAGACAACAGAAAATCAGGCGAAGCAAAATGGTATGACTTCAAGAAGCCATTTAAAGTGGTACAAACAGGTAATTATACCAAAGGTGTTAAAGAAGGAGCCTGGAATGTCTACCGGAAAAATGAACACCTAACTTATACCTACAGTGAGGGAACAAAACACGGACTATCCCAGACCTTCAAAGAAGGGAAACTTAACACATCGTGTCATTATATAAAAGGGGCACGTGATGGAGAATATGTAAGTTACCATGATGGAACCACTAAAGTAAAGGAGCGTGTTTTATATCAAAATGATTGGATACTAGAATCCAAAGCTTTTGACAAGAAGAACAGACTTACATACTGGTTTACGCGAAAGCCATCCGATAACATTAGATCCAAGACCTACCATCACGGTAGATTAATAAAAACTGAATCAGATAAAGATTCGATTGGGTGTTATACCGTTAAAACGTGGTACAAAAATGGATCAAAGGAAGACATACTGTACAAACGATCAATCTGGTATTTCTCCGAAAAGTCAATATTTGATCTCCCATGGTATGGCACTTATCAGCGTTCTATGCTTAACCTAATAGGTTCGTCCAAAACCATCGCGAAAGAAGAATATCGAAAAAACGGGACACTTAGAGTGAAGTATGACGCTAGAACCATGGACTTTCAACAACCCGTCGCATACTATAACAAAAAAGGCGATAAGTACAAGTCGTACCAAATGAATGTAGTTGATTCCTCTTTGGTAACCATTTTAACTTACCATAAGAAAACAGGGACACCATATTATAAACGAATTTCGCTTCTCGGTCAGGAAAACATAATGACATTGCGACTCAATCCAAACGGCGATACGAGCTATTTTAGCGCTTCACCGTATTACATGAGTATAAAAAATCCAGATGAACGGGGTTTTAAAAAGTCGTTTATTAACATTAAAAAGAAAGGAATAGACGAAGAATTTACGCTCCTTCACAGCAATACAATTATCCCAACAAAACTGTACAAACAAAAGCCCCTTTTATCTGCAACTTTTACACCTATTAACGACACAACAGTGACCGTCACGCTTAGTGAGTTTGACAACAAAAATAAATTTGAAGTAGAACACCAATACGTCTTTACAACTCCAAAACAGTCCAGTTTCGAATCAAGTTCCGAAGGCTATTCGTACTGGAATAATTCGCACGCCGCACCACGCTATATT
>JBLING010000323.1:0-3243 GCA_047639155.1 bacterium | reverse complement strand
TAAACCAAGTAAGTTTAGATTTGGTCCATGCAGAATAGTGACTTTTACCATTATTCAAAGTTAAATGAATTGCTCAAATGAGCGTTGTTGTAAAATAATCAAGGTGCAGGATGGGGCGCTTTATGGGTGTCGAATAATCATCCCAGCTTCATTTTCCACAATGTACCCAAAGGTTCATGTTTACGATATAATAATGTACTACTTTTGCTTGCTCAATCCCCCGAATGAGCGATCCAATAAAGCACGAATGCGGAGTAGCATTTATCCGCCTTTTAAAACCATTAGAGTTTTATAAAGACAAGTATGGCTCTCACCTTTATGGGCTAAAAAAACTTCAGCTTTTAATGGCTAAACAACTGAACCGAGGTCAAGACGGTGCAGGATTAGCTACGATTAAACTTAACCCTGAATACGGGAAAAGATACGTCGCCAGAAAACGGAGCAATAGTAAAAACGCGTTGTTAGACATTTTTGAAGAAATCAATGCCGCGTACGACGCGTTGGATGAAACCAAGGTGAACGACACGAAATGGTTTAAGAAAAACTTTCCGTATGCCGGAGAACTAATGCTTGGACACTTGCGGTATGGAACACATGGCAAGAATAGTATTGAAAATATTCATCCATTTTTCAGACAAAACAACTGGATGAGTCGCTCCCTTGTGCTTGCGGGGAACTACAACCTAACTAACGTTGATGAATTATATGATTTATTAATCACGTTAGGACAGCACCCAAAAGAAATATCAGATAACGTTGCCGTTTTAGAAAAGATTGGTCACTTCTTAGATGAAGAAAACGAACGTCTGTTTCATAAATACCGCGATGGAAACATTGACGGAATTGAAATAGCTGCAAAAATAAAATCAAATCTTGACCTTGGTAATGTACTACGCAGTGCATTCCGGAATCTTGATGGTGGTTTCAATATGGTTGGCATGGTGGGAGATGGCAATTGCTTTCTTTTGCGGGATAATTTGGGCATTCGACCTTCATTCTACTATAAAGATGACGAAGTATTTGTTGCAGCATCTGAGCGCCCAGCAATCATGACTGCGTTTAATGCTAAAATAGATCAGATCCAAGAACTTAAACCTGGATGTGCGCTGATTATTGACCGCCAGGGAAATATAAGAGAAGAAGAAATTATTGCTCCCGCTCCTGAGCTTAAAAGTTGCTCCTTTGAGCGCATTTACTTCTCTCGAGGAAGTGATAAAGACATCTATAACGAACGTCAGGAACTTGGACGCCGTTTGTCTCGCGTTATCCTTGATAAATTAGACTATGACGTACGCCCGGTTGTGTTTAGTTATATACCCAATACAGCGGCAACCAGTTTCTATGGTGTCATTGATGGCGTATACAAATATATAGACAGATACAAGAGAGAAGCAATCTTAAAACTTGGTGCAAACCCAACTCCAGAAGAATTAGATAAAATTTTAAATATCAAAATTCGACGGGAGAAGATATTGGTGAAAGACGCCAAAATGCGCACATTTATCACACAAGACAAAGACCGTGATTCGATGGTCGGCGACGGTTATGATGTAACGTATGGTGTGGTCGACTCGAAACGTGATACCTTGGTTGTAATTGATGATTCTATTGTTAGAGGTACAACCTTAAAACAATCAATACTTCGTATTCTAGACAGACTTGGTCCACGTAAAATAGTGGTTGCCAGCAGTGCACCTATCATAAAATACCCCGATTGTTATGGTATTGATATGAGTCGGATGAACGAATTCATCGCGTTTAAAGCTGTGCTGAAATTATTGGAACGTACAAACCAAATGCACAAGCTAGATGAGGTGTACAAAGAGTGTGTCAATCAATTGAAGCTACCTGCTGTTGAGCAACGGAATGCCGTTAAAGATTTATACGCGCTTTTCAGTGATGAGGAATTGACTGAAGAAATAGCTCGATTGGTAACACCAAGCGATATGAAGGCAGAAGTGCATATCGTATATCAAAAGGTTGAAGATTTGAATAAGGCATGCCCAAACCACACAGGGGATTGGTATTTTACCGGTAATTATCCAACACCAGGCGGAATTAAGGTCGTGAACAAGTCTTTTGTGTATTATATGGAAGGCAACGACAAACGCGCGTATTAATCACTTTTGATTCAGTAAAATTTCTTCGATTAGAATTGACTTCTGGCACTTTCTGATTCTTTACGTACCTCCTTCTTTATTTAGGTTTACAAATTCATCGCTATATTTGAGAAACGCACATCGTTATTTCTATCCAAGTTTTTGAAATCTTATGTGTGACAAATTGGAAATGATATGAAAAATATTTTAATCATCTTGTTGTTGGCAGTAGCTGTTTATATGGGCTACTTGGGCTTTAAAGCAGACATGCACCCACCTATTTTAACTGGGATTGGTTTTCTGATTATAGCCGTCTTGTTTTATAAGAACGGGAAATAGTTAAGCCTCAATAACAATCCATCGAATTACCACAATTACATTCGTCATTTGACAATGGCCTGTTTCGTGCTATGTTTTGTTTATAAATTTATAGCGTCACCAAGTATCAGTTATGAATAAAACAGTATTACGCGGATTGCAGTTGCGCTTTCCTTGTCCAAACATTACGGTTTAAGTTTACAGCACATCCAGAAAGTGTGTATATATTCACGCAAGTTGGCCTCGAACCGAACGGCAGAATAGCCATTGGTGTTCTCGAGTTAATTTTAGCAATCTTGATTTTAATTCCTAAAACGACATGGATTGGAGCTGGTTTGACGATGGGGATCATTGGAGGCGCTATTATGATGCATTTAACCCAACTTGGAATAGTTATAAAAGGTGATAGTGGGCTTTTATTTTACACCGCTGTCGTCACTTTCGTTTTAAGCGCAATAGTGCTCTGGTCCGTTCGGAAGTCCATTCCTTTTTGGCCTAAATCAGCATAAATTCTGCAAACTATGCAACCTCAAATCTTTGTCGAATCCGACAGGCTGATTCTCAGGGAAATTGAGCCGAGTGACGACGAAATCTTTTCATACTTGACGGAGATCCTTTTGTAAACCAATACCTTGAGAATACCCCCTTAAACCTAAATTAGAGTCCGCAAAAATCATTGAATAAATAAGACAGCAGTATATTATAATACTCCCCACTATTGAACCAAAAGTATAGCAAGTTAAGTTAATAATTGTAATTGGTTTAAAGTCATTTATGCTGCTTGTTTTCTTATGGATTCCAGGTACCTGTAATGGGGTTTTTGTTC
>JBLING010000322.1:0-3248 GCA_047639155.1 bacterium | reverse complement strand
CAGGATTTCTGTGCATTTCTGTAAAGTTTATACACAAACATATAAAAAAAAACTTATAGTACTTTTTACTTTAAGAAATTTAGACTTATTTCGATTTTCTGTGAAAATAAGACGAAATAATTAATTCACTAAAGTAATTGTAAAATTATGAAAGGAAAGAACCCTATAATTATGATGATTGCCATGATTGTAGCCCTTGGTGGCCTGCTCATGGGATTCGACGCATCGGTTATATCCGGAGTCATAAAGTTTATTGAACCAGAATTTAACCTTAGCAAATTACAATTGGGATGGTCAGTCGCCTCTCTTACGGTTACGGCCACATTAGCCATGCTTGTCGCAGGTCCAATTAGCGATGTGGTTGGACGCAGAACGGTATTACGTGTCGCTGCAGTACTCTATGCAATTTCGGCAGTAGCTTCAGCGCTTGCACCGAATTACATGTTTTTAGTTATTGCCAGAATGCTTGGTGGATTTGGTGTAGGTGCGTCATTAATTCTTGCCCCAATGTACATCGCAGAAATGGCTCCTCCAGCGATTAGAGGTAGGCTAGTCTCTTTCAACCAGCTCAACATAGTTATTGGAATATCCCTGGCTTTTTTTACGAATTATCTCATATTACAATTGGGAAAGAGCGACGCAAGTTGGGTCGCTAACTTAGGGATAGGTGAGCATAATTGGCGTTGGATGTTGGGTTTAGAAGCAATACCCGCTGTTTTGTATTTCTTTGGATTATTCTTTGTCCCGACCAGTCCAAGATGGTTGATACTAAAAGGGCGTTATGAAGAGGCTACGAAAGTTTTAAGCAAATATGTTGAACCGAGCGAAGCGGAAACCACCGTTCAGGAAATTAAAGAGCATATCGAACTTGAGAAGCAAAAAGATAAAGTTCCTATTGCGTCATTATTTAAGCCTGCGATGCGGTTGGTATTGGTCATCGGCATTGTAGTCGCCGTTTTACAGCAAATCACTGGAATAAACTCAGTCTTCTTTTATGCGCCAATGATTTTTGAACAATCTGGTATTGGGACTGACGCTTCTTTTATCCAAGCTATTTTGGTTGGTATCATTAATCTTGTGTTCACCATTATAGCTATTTTACTAATTGACAAGCTTGGTCGAAAACCCCTTCTGAGTATTGGCGTTGCCGGCATGACAATTAGTTTGTTTTTACTCGCTTATGGTTTTAATTCCGCAACTTATACCATACAACCCGCATCTGTTTCTGGGCTTGTCGAGGATGTAGATTTAAGTGGATTAAATAGCATCGCTGGAAAAACCTATGCATCAGATGTAGACTTCAATAAGGCGCTTCAAGCATCATTACCTTCAGAATTGGTAGTGGCGCATAAAACGGAGATTATTAAGGCAGCGATTGATATGAATCCTAAGTTAATTTTAGGCGGTATTTTAGCGTTTGTGGCCTCATTTGCTATTTCCCTAGGACCAGTCATGTGGGTCTTGTTTTCAGAATTATTCCCAAACCACATTCGTGGTATTGCGATTTCGTTTGTGGGTTTTATTAACTCAGGTGTTAGCTTCGTGGTGCAGTGGGTATTCCCTTGGCAATTAGAAGCAATAGGAAACGCTGGAACGTTCTTTATCTATGGAGTCTTCGCCCTGATAGGATTAATCTTTATCATTCGTGTCATCCCAGAAACAAAAGGTAAGTCTTTGGAAGAATTAGAAGCCCAATTGGTCAAATAAGTATTCGTTATACAAACAATGCATAGCAATCCAAAGATTTTCTTTAAAACGCTATTTGCGGTGGCGGTTTGCTTCATCGCAATGCAAATAAGCTGTGTCACAAAGGATACAGGATGTATAAAGATAGAAGCTGAGGATTTTACGAATACCAATCTTTCAATCAAAAAACTACCACATGGCATCCTGCTTAAAGATGGAATGTTTGCATCTTACACCATAGATATTCCAGCTGACGGAAGGTATAAAATAGAAGTTAGTGGAATTGCTGACAGTGGCAAATTGTGGATTGAAGATTATGTTAAAAATACGGATGGTAGAACGTATAACATAACTGGTGATATGTCTTTTGCACGAAATGAATATTACACTTCCTCTTTTATTTACGGATCTCCAATGGCACAAGGTAGTCACCCAATAAGGGTTCATGCAAAAAATGGAGCTGTTAAAATAGATTGGATCAAGGTCACACCGGTCACTTCACGCGACTCGACCTATGACGTTTTAGAACAAAAGATGACAGGCGCAAAATGGGAATTAGTCTGGTCTGATGAATTCGAGGGTACTGGACTACCGGATACAACAAAATGGTCTTACAATACCGGGAATTGGGGCTGGGGAAATAATGAACTAGAGCATTACACACACGCACAAACAGAGAATGCGCGTCTCGAAGATGGGAAATTAGTCATCCAAGCCCATAAGAATAAAAAAGACAAAGGTTGGACTTCAGCAAGGCTAACGACACATGGTAAATATGCCTTTCAATATGGTAAGGTGGAATTCCGGGCAAAAGTACCACACCAACGTGGCACCTGGGCTGCTGGTTGGATGTTGGGTTCAAGTTATACAGATGAATTGTCGTGGCCATACTGCGGCGAAATAGACATACTTGAATGCGTGGGTTTTGAAATTGATGATTCATCAAAAAACGGATTGAATCACGCAACTTGTCACACGCGTGCATATTACTTCAAACAGGGCAATCAAATTGGTAGCGACACAACCTTAAACAACATGACGGACTCATTTCATACGTACTCCATTGAATGGTATCCAGATGCGATATATGGTGCTGTAGACGGGCACCGATACTATGTTTACGACAAAACAAGCGACAGTTTAGAATGGCCGTTTAACAACCCTCAGGACATCATACTCAACCTTGCCATTGGTGGCGGCTGGGGCGGTGCCAAAGGCATCGATCCTGAAATGACTGCTCCACAATATATCATTGACTATGTTAGAGTATACGACCTTAAATAACACACCAAACTTGCTTAAGAAGGTCGAAATATTATTTGTGCTAACCTTCGCTATAATGGCTTCAAGTTGCCAGAATAAGGAACCGCAGACTTTAGACGCTATTGTGATTCAAACGAGTGCTGAAGGAGATAAATTGACACGAATTGAGACTTTAGAACCAATTGATAGTATTTCCGGTACGATAAACATAAAACCAACAGAATTGTTTCAGACCATTACGGGTTTTGGTGGCGCTTTTACAGAATCAAGTGCATCCGTCTTGAACAAACTCAGCAGAC
>JBLING010000321.1:0-3291 GCA_047639155.1 bacterium | reverse complement strand
CATTATCTAACAAAATTCGAACTAAAACTACGGTTTCACAATTTATCGAACCTCTAAGCCCTTCAGCTTACCCACGGAGTCTGCCGCTTCGGGGGCCTCCTTCATTCGTATAATATCTTAAAAATAGTCATTTAAAAAGTGCCCCGCAGCCTCTTTATCCATGACATATGCTGATTACGTTTTCTGATATTTATCAGTAGCCATCACAGCACTAATAATTTATATTTTAAAGTAATTTACACATGATACAAAAAGCCATATTCGCTTTTTGCACTTGTTTGGTATCCAATTTTGTGTTCTCACAAACAACAGACGTCGAAACCATACTGCAAAAAATCGAACACAACAACGTCGAGTTAAAAGGTTTCGACAACTACATAGAAGGCAATAAAAACGCGTTGAAGAACACGAACGTTTTGCCGAATCAGGAAATAAGCGGGTACTATTTACCCTATGGGAATAGCTTGATTGGAAAATATAGTGAAATACAAATTTCCCAGTCGTTTGAATTCCCTACGGTGTATTCAGTTCGGAGTGAATTGATTTCTCGGCAACGAGCTCAATTGCAATATGCTTATGAACAAAAGAGGCAACAAATATTGCTTCAATCTAAAAAAGCCATACTAGAGGTAATCGCCTTAAACAAAATAGACATTGTCCAGCAGCAAAGACTTAGCAACGCTAAAACACTGTTTGAACACAATCAAATACTGTTTGATAAAGGGGAAATCGGAATTTTAGAATTAAACAAAGCAAAGGTTGCTTACTTGAATTTACAATTCAAATTGGAGCACAACAAATTGGACAGGCAAACCAGTTTAAATGTGCTTCAAAACTTAAACGGTGGTGACTCTATAGATATAACTCAGACGGATTATGAAAGCACTTTTATGTTGCCGAATGAAGATTCAATATGGCAAGAAAAAATTATTCTAAGTCCTACTATTCAATTCCATATACAGTCTGAAAATGTCTCATATCAGCAAGTTAATCTAGCCAAAGCAAAAGCACTTCCCGACTTAACTGTTGGCTACAATTATCAAGGCTTTACAACTGATAATGTTAGTGGCTTTTATGCAGGTCTTAGTTTACCGATTTGGGGTAACAGACTCCGATCACGCGCTGCGCAATCAAACCTTAGTTATTCTAAGTCAAATACAATTGTCCAGGTACAAACAATCAAAAGTGACTTCAAGTCTCTCTTTTATAAGTACCAATCTTTGCTAACGATGTACAACGAGTACAATACCACATTACAAGTATTAAATAGCGAAGGCTTACTGCTTAAGGCTTACCAACTGGGTGATATTTCTTTTTCAGAATATTATGTTGAGCTTGAATTTTATTACAGCGCTCTGGATGCATTATTGGATATGGAAAAACAACTGCACCTTATTAAGGTGCAACTATTAGCACATCAACTTTAAAAAAATAACAATATGAAATTATCAAATATTATAGCAGCACTGACGCTATTCACTTTTATCTCATGCGCAAATAGTGCGAATAATGATCATGGACACGACCATGGTCCAAATGGGGAACATCTAGACGACATGGTTGATTCAAGCGATGGCAGTCATAAACAGGAAAGCTTCGAAATAAAAGAAGAGGCTTCTAAGGTTGACTCTGCGAAAAATGACGAACATCCTAAAAGTGAGCATCATTCACACACCCATTCTGATGGGAGCAGTCATTCACATTAGTCATTTGGCAAATAACATATCCATCCACTTAAAAATGAACGCAGAATGAAATACATATTCGTACTATTTACCGTTTTTCTCGTCACATCTTGCCAGCAAAACAAAGGCCACAATCATGATGCTGAAGGCAATCATATTGGAGAGAATACAAGTGACAACGTCCCCCGACAGGATTATACTATATGGTCTTCAAAATTAGAACTTTTTGTAGAGTTTCCAGCACTTATAGTTGGTAAACAAAGCAAATTTGCAGCGCACTTTACCATACTAGATAAGCACCAAGCAGTTAGCACTGGCACAGTCACAGTCAGTCTAATTCAGGGCAAAAAGGGCGTTCGACAAACTGTCAATGATCCAAGCTCCCCAGGTATTTTTACACCAATATTAGCACCTACTCGTGCAGGTATTTCCGAGTTGCAGTTCATCCTAATTACGGAAAAATACACTGACACTTTAACCGTTATGCAAGTCCAAGTCTTCCCCGACTTAAAAACAGCACAAGAAATAATTGGTAAAGACGAAGAAAGGGGTGGAAACATAACCTTTTTTAAAGAGCAAGCATGGAAAATGGAATTTCAGACAGAGATGGTTAGGCGAAAACAAGTGTTCGAATCAATTTCAACTTCGGGTAAATGGCAAATTTCTCCAGGTAATTCACAAACACTAATTGCTAATGCAAATGGGAATGTTCAGTTTAGGAAAAAACGCATGTTGTCTGGAGAATCCATAGAAAAGGGAGAGGTAATTATGACTATTAGTGGTCATGGATTTACCTCTAATAATTTAAACAGCCAACTAGAAGTTGCTAAAGCCGATTTTTTGCAAGCTGAAACAGAATACGAACGAAAGAAAAAACTGTGTGAAGAGAAGATTGTTCCACAATCCGAATTTGAAAAAGTCGCGCAAAAATATGAAGTGGCAAAGTCCCAATATGAGGCCCTTTCAAAAGGACGTTCTTCGAGTGGGTTTACTTCTGGAATTAGGAATATCCTTGCCCCAGTCTCGGGTTATCTAAAACAAGTCAATGTTGTAAACGGAAGTTTTGTAAATGAGGGAGATGAACTGTTTGTCATTAACAATTCTAAACCCAATGTATTGGAAATTCAAGTTGGAGCACAGCATGCCAGTAAGCTCAAGGACATTAAAAACATTTGGTTCAGAACATACGACGACCAATGGTGTAACCTAGATGACCAAAACGGTATGATACTTTCAATTGATCAATCCGTGTCAACGGCTAAACCAAACATTAGTGTATACGCTCAAGTAAAGGAGGAAGTCAATATGCCTCAAGGCGGATTTTCGGAAGTCACTTTATCCATTGGTGAAGGGATAACAGGGATTTTAATATCTGAATCCGCATTAATGGAGGACTACGGAAAATATTCAGTGATTGTCCAATTATCCGGCGAAAGTTTTGAGAGAAGGAATGTACTCATTGGTAACAGAAATGGCGGCAAAATTGAAATCGTTAGTGGTTTGAAAGACAATGAAGTCATCGTAACCAAAGGCGCATATCAAGTTAAAATGCAAGCCATGTCTGGACAAGCACCACCTCATGGACACGCCCATTAATAAAAGGAAT
>JBLING010000320.1:0-3306 GCA_047639155.1 bacterium | reverse complement strand
TTGACCATAATCGCTACTGCACTTATTGACACTGGCTCTAAAATGGACGAAGTAATTTTCGAAGAATTTAAGGGAACCGGCAATATGGAACTACAATTGGATAGAAAACTATCCAACCGTAGAATCTTCCCTGCTATCGATATCGTATCGAGTAGTACGCGTCGTGAAGACCTTCTACTAGACAAAGTAACCAATCAACGCATGTGGGTATTACGGAATTACTTAGCCGACATGAACAGTGAGGAAGCAATGAACATGATGCTGAAACAAATGCAAGGCACAAAAAACAACGATGAGTTCTTAATTTCGATGAACTCGTAGTCGGTTATCCACCACCTTATTATCCGTATTGTACTCTAAACTTCGTTAAGTTTGAGTACGATGAATCCATTTACTAAACGATTAGTTGTTGCATTTGCGATGATGTGTTTATTCACCTCCTCCTCTCTTGTAAAAAAAATACAAATATGAACTTCGTATTTATACAATTATCTACAACGGAGATACGCTAGAAACAAGTGGAGATGTTGTAAGGACTGGTATTCTTAAAAAACATACGAAACGTTTGCCCATTGCGACGTTGAATGACGGCCGGAGCTTACACCTAGAGATGTGGTTGACAGTAGAAGGTGTTATGTTAGACAAATTCAACGTATTTCAACACAAATATTTTGCGCTTGATGGCGAAGAATGGCTGTTAATGACTGTCTCACCAAGACTAAAATTTAAAGGGAGGCATTATGACAAAGGCCATTACACATATAGAGATCCACAAACAGGCGAATCGCTAGAGGTTATGTATAAACTTACAGTAGACCCCTATAAAAAACCTAAGAAGTCGAAAAAATAAGCAACAAAAAAGCCCTCATAATGAAGGGCTTTTTTTTTATAGAAACCATTTTACTTTTTCTTTTTTGACCATTCAGCAATTGACTTTTCATTCAACCGCACATAATTATCATTCCCTGCTGTTTTTGCCAATTCCATAGACTTAGTGGCCGTGGCGATTGCGTCTTTATACTTACCCAATTTGGCTTCAATTAGGGCTTTCTGACGTACCATCCAAAATTTCTCGTTGTTAACCAAAGAAAGTTTAATCCACTCATATGCTTGTTCTAGATCTTTATCATTATCATAATAATATCGGGCAGCTTGGTAATAGGTTGCAGAACTAACTCCCTTCATCTTAACGTCGATATCTTTCATTACTTGTTCGTCGACGTTGGTTTGAATCTCCAATTTTACCTGCGTGTTGGCCCATAGAAACTCCAAGTTACACCCTTCAATAGTTATGTCTGAAAACTGAAATGTCATTGACTCTGTTTGCACAGGATACCCATTGTTTGGCTTTACTGTGAACCGAACTAAATCTTCCTCAGTCTTATATTTATCTCCCCCAGTCCCCCAATAACTCGTATTCGAATGGATAATTATTGTCCATTCTTCTACGTTAGGAATCACATAAATGGCATACGTACCAGCTGGCATATCATGGCCGTTGATAGAAATATCATCTGAAGTGGTAATTTTTGTACTTGCGTTTGCACCCAATCTCCACATTTCACCATAAGGCACCAAATCACCGAATATTGTTCGACCCTTCATACTTGGTCTGGAGTATGTAACACCCACATCTGTTAGGCCAACTTTTTGTTCTACTGTCGCAAGTGGACTAGGTGCTGGAACACTAATTTGTGCTGTAACTGACGACGCTATTAAAGAGAAAATTATTAAACTTTTGAGTTTCATTTTTTTTGAATTAATGGTCAAATATAATACTTGTATTAGTCCATTGGTTTTGTTCAGCCTAACCCTGTTTTTATTGACTTTGTATAGACTAAAAAAGGTTTCAGATTTCCCAAAATCCTTTTAATAATACACATTGATTTGTTAGAATTTGTATTGAAAACCCAAGCCAAATAACTCTTTAAACTGTATTCTTGGTCCTTTGACACCCGGTTTATTCACTGGGTCATATTCTATTTTGGTGTCATGGTCGTACTTTAAATGCGTAAACAAATTCGCGCCGATATACTTACCTAGTTTAATGTCTAACCGTACTTGCCAATCCACATCTATGTTTTGTCTGTTCTCTTTTACTATGTCAGAAAAGTTATTGAACAATTCTAGGCTAGTTCGAAGGCCAATGTTTTTCACAATCGCCTTGTCTTGGTATACAAATGAACTTAAAAATCCAAACTCGCCTCTTCTATTTGGATTCTCATGTACTTTAGGAATATAGATGTTCTGCGCAGCAATACTGTCGTCGGTTACAAATGTCCATTTCCCGGCTGCTGGTGAAAGATAGATGGACAATTTATCTGTGGGCTTAATATCAACTCCGAGTGATAGTTTAAGATACGCTGGGGACATAAATCTAGATATTATAGGTCTATCGTCGTTTTCATTATTGAAATCATATCCAACATCAAATTGACTTTCGAATCGTGTTAAACTCGCCCAACTAAATTTGTTTGATACTTTACGACCTACCTTAGACTGAAAATCTATTTTGTCTTCATTTTTGCGTATATCTTCTCCCTGATTCTTAAGAAGTCCATAGGCCAAATCTAAATTGTTGTCCAATGTCCAATTGGCAAAATTATAATTCGCAAACCCATTGGCCAGTGCCGTAGCAGAAACAGCGTTAACCCCTCCAAGCGACCAATTTGTAAAGGCTCCTTGATTAAAATTGAGAGAAACTACACGTCCTGTTTTCCATTTCGCAACAGGCTGCATTGCCTTTAACTCGCTACCAATTGCATCCACTATCGATTGTGCTTGCGACAACACGACTTTGGCTTCTGTTAACTCCTGTTTTTTCTGAGCGATCGCTGTGGAATCTTGCTGAGCAAAACCGACTCCACAAATTCCTAGATAGGCTACCAATAATAGAATGACATGTTTCATGATTTTTTTTTGGCAAAAATAGGTGTTATCGCTAGCGGAAGTGGCCCGTTTAGATTGATGTGTAAACTTTGTGACTAATTAAACCGAACGGTAATATTCGACTTCTAGAACCAATTATCGTTTAAAAACAGATTTCGGAGTCCCTCCGTTTATAACCACAAGTCCAGCCCCGAATAGCAAAATCGGCAAGCCCACCAACCAACCACTATACCACAAAAAGGAAAATAAGAAAACTGAAGCACCCATTAAAAGAAACCCAAGTATTAAATTCCATTTATTGGTTTTCGATTTCCAATTGTTTTTTGGCGCAGTAATATGACCATCACGTTCCATTATACTTAGCGTTTTGATTATGTCATTCACTTCCGTCTCATTGGAAGTTTTACGGGTTCAATA
>JBLING010000319.1:0-3327 GCA_047639155.1 bacterium | reverse complement strand
TCAAATCCGCCGTATTCTTCATTGTCCTTGTAATCATCTTCCAATACAATGGAGCTGTTTTCTCGTTTACTTACTTCTAAATTTCCTTTGCTTTTGCTTAATCCCATAACGTAGGTTTCGGTTCCATGAAATGTAGATTCGGCATGTGCGTTACAATGTACGGATATAAACAAATCCGCATTGTTTTGATTGGCAATTGCTGCACGCTGCCATAAAGGGACGAACTTATCTGTTGTGCGTGTGTAAATTACTTTGGTGTCTGGAAGGCTGTCCGTAATTTTTTGTCCAAGCTTTTTGGCAATCTTTAAACAAATGTCCTTTTCGTAGATATCCTTACCGTATGAGATGCATCCTGGGTCATGTCCACCATGGCCAGCGTCTATAACTATCGTGTTCAACGATAATTTTTGAAGGTTTAGCGGATGTGAAGTTCCCACGACCATAAAAACCACCAGAGTAGCCGATAATGCGATGTGCTTAAGCATAATTTATTTTAATTAGCTGGGTGCAAAGTTATTAACTCTTTTCCCACATAATTTATTGTGTGGTATCAAGTATGGATTTATGTAGTTTTGGACCCATCATTGAATATGACCAAATGTAGCGTTAGATATATGATTTTCAGAAGGATAGCTTTTAGAGTTATCCCTTTCTTAAGTATGCTTGTATGCTTTACTGCACAATGCTCGGCGCAAGCTCAAGATTCCATTAAGCAGACAGATTCAATGACTGTAGGCTTAAAACCTGGGAAAGACGGTATAAAAACACCTGTCATGGTCGAAGCGCTTGATTCTGTTATTACGTCAATAAAGGAGAAGAAGATGTATATGTACAAAGGGGCTGTTGTCACCTTTGATGATATGAAGCTAGAGGCAGATTTTATAGAAGTTGATTTTAATACCAACGAAATTCATGCAAAAGGTCTTCCGGATTCTACAGGGACAATTGTTGGAAAGCCAATATTCACAACCGATGGGAAGCCATTTAATGCCGAGGAGATGTGGTACAACTTTAAAACAAAGAAAGGTATTTCAACAGGCGTTGTAACAACACAAGAAGGAGGGTTAATTAGAGGAGGCAAGATCTTAAAAGATTCTCTTGATAATATGTATATCAAGGACGCGACCTACACAACGTGTAACGCCGAACATCCTCATTTCTGGATTGCAGCAAAAAAGTTTAAAGTCATACCAGAGAAACAAGTAATTAGTGGACCAGCGAACCTGGTAATATCTGGTATCAATACCCCTATTGTTTTGCCTTTTGGATTTTTCCCAATCCAAAAAAAACGGTCAAAGGGATTGGTAGTTGGTAGCTTCGACCAACAAGACCGCTGGGGTTATGGTTTGCGTGATTTTGGATTCTATACGCCATTAAACGACAGGCTTGATATGTTGGTTTCTGCAGATATGTACCTACGGGGTAGTTTTGGTTTTTCTGTAAAATCGAACTACAAGAAAATATATAGGTATAGCGGCTTTGCATTGCTCAAGTACAACAAGTTTATGGAGGGTGAAAAAAACACTTCTGAGTTTCAAGAAGTAAACAACTGGCGAATTGAATGGATATACCGACAAGACCAACGTGCTAAACCTGGTCGTACGTTTTCAGCCGACGTAAAATACATCACCCGGAACCAGCAGAAATATGCATCTACTGATGTGAATGAAATCATTGCAACTACTGCCAACTCGAGTGTTGCGTATTCGAAGAGTTTCTTAAACCGAATGATTTTCCTTACAACCAACGGCAGAATCACACAAAACCTGGGTACAGGAGATTTGGATATCGAGCTGCCTGAGATGAATGTGAATGTACAACGAATGCAGCCGTTTAAGAATATGTCTGGTTCGAAAGAGAAATACAAAGTGCTTCGAAATTTTGGGTTTAACTATACTACCGCATTTAGGAACAACGTAAGTATCAACCAAGATTCAATATTCAACAAATCAGGCAAACGAACGATAGAACTCAACCCTGCTTTTTTAGAAAGCGTTCGAAACGGAGTAAGACACACTGCAAACTTCAATACAAGTTTTAATGTCTTAAAGTATTTCAATGTCTCACCAAACGCTTCAATAACAGATTTTTGGTATTTCAAAACTTCAGAAAAGTTGTGGGAAAACGATACCTTACTGGAACAAGACGTTAAAGGGTTTTCAAGAGCGGCCGCTTACAACGCAGGTTTCAATGTAAACACGGTAATCTACGGCACAAAAACATTTAAAGGGCGCGTCAAAGCAATTCGCCACATTATTCGGCCTACGGTTGGGATGAGCTGGTCGCCAAACTATCAAGAAACGAATAATAGCGGTTTCCGTTTTGTCCAAACAGATACTGGTGGTACCATTTCTCCTTATTCCATCTACGAGAACGGGATTTACAGTGGTCCAAGTGGTACGGGCAATGGTTCTATTGATTTTGCAATCAACAACAACTTAGAAATGAAAGTCGTGACACCAAACGATACAACCAACGGTGGTGTTAAAAAGGTAAAGATTATTGAAAGTTTTAATTTTAGTAGTCGCTACAACATGGTTGCTGATTCACTAAAACTTAGTCCGATAAGTATAACAGCGTTTACAACGTTGTTTAACAAGATACGGGTGAACTTCTCTACACGATTGGACCCATATCGCTATGCATACGATTCTTCAAGGAGTCGGTATACGTCTATAGATAAGTTTTTTGCTGGCGACGGTAAACTTGGAGAATTGCGCACTGGTTCTATTCAACTATCAACCAGTTTAAATCCAGCAGCACTGAAACGAAGAAGCAATGTAGATGAAGGAGAGTTTGTTTCCGACCAAGACTACTTTATGGACTTTAGCATTCCATGGGACTTAAGTCTGAATTTTAGTAGTTCGTTCAATAGAGCGATTGGGGCCACCGAGAGCACAAAAGACCAAACTTTAATGTTCAATGGCAACGTGAAATTAACAGAGTATTGGAAGATAGGTTTTCGGTCTGGATATAATTTCACCACTGGTCAGCCTGGGATTACAAGTATTGATTTTGCAAGAGACCTACACTGTTGGGTGTTTAATTTTCACTGGATTCCGGTTGGAACTTACCGACAGTTCAACTTTGAGCTTAAGGTAAAGGCAGCGATGCTTAAAGACCTGAAAATTAAAAGAAGGGATACCTGGCAGAATGTAGATTTTTAGCGTTGAAAAGGATCAATAACCCCACCAGACGTTGCGTTATTCGTTGGCTGCTTATACTTACTACAGTCTAATTCTATAGTGAAATCTATATCCGGTTTTTTAAAGTCTTCTTGACTTAATTTAATGTTGGGGTCATTCTTCATGGACCGCATAAATATGC
>JBLING010000318.1:0-3328 GCA_047639155.1 bacterium | reverse complement strand
ACATAATTGTAGCTAATGCTGTTGTTCTCTATGGTTGGTTGAGCCAATTGGCGTTCCGCTTCATTGTAGTTCACAAAAAGTGGAGTTGTGAATATCCCATTCAATTCTCTACCAATAAATTCATTTCTTGAGAACACGTTGTTCTTAATATTGATATGTAATTGTTCCCACGCTGCGTCAGATATCATCATACTGCCAATGTTGTTTGCAAACGTGTTGTTTTCGATGTTTACAACGACTTCGTTTTGAATAAGTATTTTATCTATCTCTTGAATCTCAAAATATACTCCACTGTTTAGGTAGTGAAACATTGAGTTTTTGATATTCACTTCTTTTCGTAACCAATATCTTTCAAATTTTATTGACTTTTTTAGCGTTGTGAAATCCGCATAGGATATATTAACGCTTCTCTCGCTCTCTTGATGGACGACAAAGCCCATCCCAGGTTTATTTTCGTTAATACTTGTGAAGACTATAAAGTTTCCAGCTTTCCCTTCGATGGTTAATCCACCTTGTATCTGTATAACTGCGTTTTCCGCAAAGTGTAATGCTGTCCCAGAATTAATTGTCAGTGTGGCATTTGACCGAACGACATTGTTTCCTTTCACAGCGTAGTCACCCGAATCTAACGTAGTATTTGTTTTAATCACTTTTGGAAAGCTCAACATGTTTTGTGCATTTATTTGAAATGAAAAACACGTAATAATCAACACAAAGTGAATTCGAAGACGCAATATTTTATATAACATTTCCATAGTGATCTTCATTAGTTGGTTATGGTATAAGTGAGTGGCTGCAGTTCGATGTCGGTACCAAGTGAAGATTTTGCATTAATTTTAGTAAACATAATGATGTCACCTGGAGTAGCCTTTGATAAGGCATCTAAGGTTTTACTATTTAAAGAGTTTCCAACATTCGGAATAGGCCGTAAAATGGCTGTATGCCCGTTGTATATGATGGTCATTTCATAGCTAGAGATGTAGTATTCTTCTTCAACAAGCAATTCATCGGACTTAATACTTAGAGATTTTGCGGTAGTAAGTTGCTCCATTGTAACTGAAGGCATCTGGCTATTCTCAATTAAGGTCGCAATAGGAGGATTCAGACTACGGACAACATATTGTTTGTCAGCAATGCGTACATATCCGTAAGGCATTTTTGCAAAAACTTCAACTCGAACTTGACCTTCTTCCTTAACTCGGGCATAAAAACTTGTCCCTTTTTTGAGGATTTGACCGTTTGATATTCTGGCCTGCAAGTCTTCGGTGTCTTCAAATGCCGAAGTGCGAAGCTTCAATTCATTGTTTATTCCGATATAGAGTGTACCCATCTGGCCAGTTTCAAGCACTGGCTTTAAATCCAAAACTTTAAGGTTTTTACGCCCGGATACAATACCATTTGTAAATCGTATTTCATAATATCCTTTGACTTCAGGAACAAATAAGAATGTACCTGGGTCAGTAAGTATGTAATTTTTTTCTTCTCCATTAGGAGAGGTAAGACTAATATTTAGTGCGAGGTTGCTGGATTTGTCAAAGCCAAAATTGAATCGAACTGGTTTTCCGACGGCATAAATTGAATCACTCAAGGATTCGATTGTAACTAAATTCTTAAGGTTTTCATTTTGCTTGTCCTTTTTAGTTCGTTCTTGGTTTTTAGTTGCGTCTTCATAAACGATTACAGAATCCCAGTTTATTTGATCCAAGAAAATTGGAATATAATCTCTAGACCCTAATACTTCATTCCGAGCAGTCAGAGCGCGTGAAAGTGGAGTGGGCACGAGGTATGTAGTTTCGCTTATTGCTTCTTCTACGGTATTGTTAATTATGTAGCTTCTAATCAATTCAAGCTGACTTTTAAACATTGTCAAATTCATTACGGATACCGTAAGTGGATGTTTAGAGAAATAGAACTTCTCGGATGCCACCAACTGTCCGTCGGATTTGTATTCAAAATTTGATAGCGGCATTAATGAATCAATTTGATCCACTTTTGATGCTTCTACAAACTGGCTTATATCCAGTTTAAACTCTTTTAGCCTTTTAAACAATCTAACAGCCTGATGTCCATCAATCATTAACTCGTTTGAAAGAACTTCACGTTTACCCCCTTTAAAGTAACCGTATGCGTTAAAACCGTCTTTCGTGATTAATGCAAATTTTAAACTATCAATAAAATCTAGTTCTGAATTTGTTTTATCATCTATTGATGAGATTCTATGCTTCGTTTTTGTGTACATAACAGAATCATTTTTAAGGTGATTCAGCACAATTAAATTGTATCGATTTGTTTGCATTTCAACTTCTCGACCCAATATTGTAGTGGTCTGGTCGCTTTTTTGAACGGCATCTACGAAGTCTGACGAAATGTAGGTGAAAATCATCGCCAGAAATATGAGATACAAAAGGTTTATCGCCTTTTGCCTCAGTCTTTGTGCACTTGATTCGAACATGGCGATTAAAATTTATAGTTTTCGAATTCCTTAAGTTTATTGTTTGCCGAAGCAATCTTGATCTTAAGGCTGTTGATTTCTTTGTGATAATCCAACGTAGAACTATTCACCATTTCATAATTGGTTTCCAGTTTGTCGACATAGGTTGTTAAACGCTGAGTAGCGTTATTCAAGTTCTCAACTGAATTGTTTAACCCTATTATGGATTGGATGATTTGCTGTATTTGTTGTTCTTGGGTAACTTGTGCACCATCTATCGTTACAGCGACAGCTTCCAAGTCATCATCTTCCTTTTTTAATTGCGGGAACAACCGTTCCCATTTGTAGGGTTGTTGCTTAAAAACAGGTTGGGCGCCAGAAATCAGAAAGATTATCGCCTCTCCGACAAGTCCAACAATAAATAGGGCGTCCGCTCCATCTAAGCCAAGGAATTTGAACAATGCTGCCACGAGTATGATTGCGGCTCCAAGACCATAGAAAAAGTTTAGTAAATCAAATTTTCGCATAAGTTATCGATTAAGGGGTTCTATATCTTTTACTAATCGATTCTACTAATGCAACGAATATGCCATTTGAGTTATATCTCGGAATAGGGGATAAAATTTTTGACCTAAAAAAATACGTAATATGTTAATTAATAGTGCATTACGGATTATAGTGGGGTTGAGACGAAGGCCTCTTACTTGCACAATGCAAGGTGTCACATATTTGGAATTAATCCCAAAATAGGATGTAATCTCTATTTATGACTGATGGAATGGGTAGGCAAAATGCTTTGCTGGGGTAAACGTTTCTTTAATAGTACGCATGCTTACCCAGCGCAATAAATTCGACTTGGCACCTGCCTTGTCATTTGTTCCAGATCCACGAGCACCT
>JBLING010000317.1:0-3399 GCA_047639155.1 bacterium | reverse complement strand
ACTTTTAGCTCCATTATGGAGTGCGGCGCATATTGTAGATGTTGCACGTAAAATATCAATGACTACAACTGTTTTGCCTTCAATTTCAACCAATGGCAATAACAATGGCGACAACACGATGTCAACTGTTCTCTTCGTCATTCTGTATTATTTCTCTATTATTATTTCAATCATAGAAGGACAGGAAATCAATCCCTCTGGATTTGCTTCTAATGCTTTAAGGTCTTCAAAACCGGCTTCCATTTCTTCAGTCGTAACGTAACCCATTTCTACAAGTTTTGCGAAATATGTGTTATAAAACGTTATAGGCCATTGCCAGGTTAACTCGTGCCTTTGGGCTATCTTGGTCATAGGTCTTGTACCCGTCACAGTGTAACCAATCGTTGCGGCGATTTGAGGAATTTCTCGGCCTATGTTTATACGCCCATCAAAATTTTCGAAACTGTCGAAACATCCTTTTATACACTTGTTGAGCGCGGGATGCTGAGGGACGGTTTGGTGTGTCATCCAGTCGAAGTATTCATGTATTACAAAACGACCACCAGGCTTTAGGGCGTCATATACTTTTTTAAGGATTACCTCTGGATTTGATATCCAAGCCAATGCCCAGCGACAGTATGCACCGTCAATGGAATTGGGTTCAAGTTTCATGTCATTAAAATCAGCCTCAACGGCGTCGATGTTCAGACGATAAACCTTGGCAATACCTGCAATAAAATCGATGTAAGCTTTTGACTTATCTATCCCAATAACTTTCCCTGAATTGCCTGCAATAAAAGCCAATTCTTTTGAACAAAACCCTGGACCACATCCCAAGTCCAAAAGTGTATTCCCAGCAGTAAAACCAGCCAAGGCCCAACCTGTGTGTGCTTCAGATGCCCAAACTTGATGTTGAACACCGAGGCGGAACAGTTCGTCTGCATCGGTACCTAATATATACGCGTTTTCTTCGGCCATGGGCAAATATTTAAACGTCCAGATTCTGCTCAAAATTAAACTAATATTGATATTTTACACTGTTGGTCAAAAACCATCCAAAATTGAATTCTTTTGATTTTTGAAAGCCTATTTTTGCGCAAAAGTTGAATATTATGAACGACGTATATATTGTATCAGCGGTAAGAACACCATTAGGGAGTTTTAACGGTATGTTTAGCACAATACCTGCAACTAAGCTTGGCGCTACTGCTATAAAAGGTGCTTTAAATAAAGCAGGCGTTGATGCTTCAGAAGTGAATGAGGTATTTATGGGTAATGTGCTTCAAGCTGGTCTTGGTCAAGCACCTGCACGACAAGCGTCTATATACGCTGGAATAAGTGAAGAGGTGCCCTGTACAACTATAAATAAAGTTTGTGCTAGTGGTATGAAAGCTGTTATGTTTGGTGCGCAGTCTATCATGTTAGGCCATAACGAATGTGTTGTTGCAGGTGGGATGGAAAACATGAGTCTGGTACCACACTATTTGATGAATTCGAGAAAAGGGTACAAATACGGTGATTTCAACGCGATTGACGGATTGGCGCACGACGGTTTGAAGGATGTCTACAACAATTACATGATGGGCAATGCTGCTGAAAATACAGCAAAAGAAATGAATATTTCCCGTGAAGAACAAGACGAGTTTACGATCAATTCGTATAAAAAATCTGCTGATGCTTGGGCAAATGGTAGGTTTAAAGACGAAGTTGTTGGCGTCGAAGTACCTCAACGCAAAGGAGACCCTATAATGATTATAGAAGATGAAGAATATAAAAATGTATTCTTTGATAAAATCCCGAATCTACGTCCAGTGTTCGATAAACAAGGAACTGTTACAGCAGCTAACGCGAGTACGATGAATGATGGTGCTGCAGCATTGGTTTTAATGTCGAAGGCAAAAATGGAAGCACTGGGTTTAAAACCTTTGGCTAAAATAACGGGGTTTGCTGATGCAGCCCAAAAGCCAGAGTGGTTTACAACTGCCCCAGCTAAAGCTTTACCAATTGCAGTAGAACGTGCAAATTGCAATATGGCAGATGTTGACGTATTTGAAATCAATGAGGCGTTTAGTGTTGTTAGTTTGGCGAATAACAAACTACTTTCTCTTGATCCATCTAAAGTAAATGTAAATGGTGGTGCTGTTTCTTTAGGACATCCACTTGGTGCTTCTGGAGCGCGAATCATCGTAACCTTGATTCATGCATTAAAACAGAAGGGTGGTCGCATTGGCGCAGCAGGTATCTGTAATGGTGGAGGAGGAGCGAGTGCTCTTGTATTGGAAGTATAAACTGTAATTATACTTTTGCGCATGTGTTTTGAGTTATAAGTAATATGTCTAAAACGAGTTTTCTTTTGGGTCTTTTGTTTGTTGTTGCTTTTTCATGTAACGCAGCTGAGAAAGATACAACATACCGTGACTCGATTCGAAATATAGAATACCAACTTGAGGGTTTAAGCCATAATATCATTAACGGTACTGACGTAAACGAACGTATAACAAGCTGTTATTACTTTGTTCAAACGCTTAAGAAGGCATTACAAGTGCCCACAAGTTTTAATTACGATTTCACTTTACTTAAAACAGTTTCAATATTAAAACCTAAAGATGAGGCATTCCGACTCTTTACTTGGAATTTGTTACTTGATAGTGGTAAGTACATGTATTTTGGCGCTATTCAAATGAATAATGCGGATTCGTTAATACTGTACGGCCTTTACGACAGTAGTGACAAGGTTCGAGATGCTGAATTTCAAACCGTCGATAACCGACACTGGATTGGTGCTTTATATTATCAGATGCACAATTATTCGTATAAAGGTCAAAAACGGTACTTGCTTTTTGGCTGGGATGGCGAAGACCACAGGGTGAATAAAAAGGTCATCGATGTGATGTATTTTGATGAAAACAACAGGCCGATGTTTGGCCTACCAATATTTGAAGATGGTGTGGATGAATATAAGCATAGGCTAATTCTGACTTTTGCCGACCAGGCTACAATATCATGCAGGTACAATGAGAAAGAAAACCAAATAGTGTTTAATCACTTAGTACCGTTTCATCCTTTGCAAAAAGGGATGTACGAGTTTTACGTGCCTGATGGAACCTATGATTATTTAGATTTTGTTAAAGGATTTTGGCAACGCAAAGAGTTGCTGTTCAAAGATTTAGATGGGAATCAACATGATTTGAGAAAAACCAATGACGTGCAAGATCCTGGCGACCCAAAAGACTTTAAACGAAAGAAGAAAAAAAGGGAAAAGAAGAATAAAAAAGCGTTTTAACTATTCGCCTGCAGCTCCAAATTTCTCCATTACAGCTTCACTTACACCTACATTACTAAAACCGCCGTCGTGAAACAAGTTTTGCATGGTAACCATTTTTGTATAATCCGAGAATAAGCTGATACAATAAGCTGCAC
>JBLING010000316.1:0-3405 GCA_047639155.1 bacterium | reverse complement strand
CCAAAGTAAGAAGTGTCAGTTTTTTTACACACAATAATGCCCTTTAAAGCGTGAAATCGCCCTGAGTCGAGTGTTTTCAGTTTTTATTATTCAAAAGTATGAGTCCATTTATTTTACAGATTCATATATAGGGAAACTGCAAAATTAGCTAAAGCATTACATTTAATCAAATATTTATTATTGGCACTGTGTGTGCAAAGTGATATTCGAACAACATTTATGATGACGTATCATTTTAGCAATTACCTTCCAAGGAAGGGATTAAAAGGAATATCAATATGAAAAATAAATTTTTGAAAGCGGCTTTTGCTGGTTTAGTTTTGGGAGTTAGTAGTTATGCTAATGCTTCGATTATTGAAGATTTTGAGACTGGAACATGGGGAAGTGATTGGTCTCAAGCAACAGGAAGCATAAGTGGATCCGCCGCGCACGACGGAAATTATGGCGTATCGGATCCGGGATGGAATATTTGGTCAGGTTTTACTGTTTCGGCAGGTGATTCTATTTCAGCGTGGTTTACTGGTGGAGGCTCGGGACGTTTTTACCTTGGATTTGATGCACTTCCAACAGGGGCCGATTCATTTGTAGCAGATATATATGGCAAGCATATTCTGTTTCAGACCAACGCCGGATATAGGTATGGAGATGTAGCCGAAACGTCGCAAGTTTGGAATGATCAGTGGTATAGGTTCCAGTTAGATGTATTAAGCACTTTCACTGTCAAAGGGTCATTGTTTGATTCAGATGGTTCAACGTTATTAAACACGTTGAGTCATACTTTTAGTGACGAAATTTCAGGCGGGGTAGCGATTCGCGCATTCCGTGGAGTTGAAATTGACACAATTTGTATCAATGGTTGTGAAGCGGAATCTGTGCCAGAACCCTCAATCCTCTCCCTCATGGGCTTAGGGATAGTAGGTATCGGTCTCGTTCGACGACGTAGAGCTCAATCTTAAACGCCCGTAATCCTGCGACAGCCCATTGCTGCCAGCGTTTTACATAGCGATTCAGAATAAAGGTCATTTCTTCAGGAGTGGCCTTTTTCTTTTTCTGCTGCTCATAAATTATGATGCCAATGTAAAACGTGAATTGTATGTCTTCAGTATAGAAGGGTTTTCTGCAATGGCTTAGCTTTATCGTAAGTCGGCTTTGGGCACAAAGCGCCAATTGGCTAAAACGCACCGACAGTCTGCTTTGCCGTGAAGCCGAAACAAGTATAAAAAATCCTGACATTTTCATTTTTGGATAAAAACTCATTCAAATTTGAACGGCGGACGGCTGCTTATGCCGTGTAACTGCCTTACCTGACCAAGTTAAAAATACCAGTAACCGACTTGTTATCAAAATCGATCAAGGAACGGTATTGAGCGATACAAGGCCATATTGATATTGAACCGCTCCGTTCCCCAAAGACGCCAATGCTAGACGTTATAGCTCTAACAGAACGCCTGAAGGTTCAATTTATCGAAGGATTGCCAAAAGAATTGAGTAAAGAATAAAGCTGGTGTATTATTGCACCAGCTAATTTAGGAGATTAATTATGCCCAGACAAAGTGTCACATTAACTGAGAGTAATAACACTTGGCTCAATGCTCATGTTGAAAATATTGGTGATTATGCAAATAAGAGTGAACTAATTAATGACTTAATAAGACGGGCAAGAAGAGCTGAGTTTATAAATCAAAAGCTATCAAATGCCGAAAAAAGTAATTTTGTTTCTCAATCAGCAAATGAAATTCTTGCCGAGTTTAAAGCAGACATAAAAGTATAAATGCACAAATATCGTTTAACGGAAGAAGCAAAAGAAGATTTGCGGAGAATCTACGAATATGGATTTAAGGAATTTGGTGAAATGCAAGCGGATGAGTACTTCCACAGTTTTTTCGAAGCCTTCAATAAAATCGCAAATTCACCGCTAATTTATCAGTCTGTTGATCACATTAGACCGAACTATAGGCGCTGTCCGCATCGCTCTGACGCAATATATTACCGAATTAATCAAAGCACTATAGATATTATGGCAATCGTAGGTGGTCAAGACACAGATGTTTGGCTTTACTGAATATAACTTTGTGAACACATTTTAAAACTCGCAATCTTTGAAGGGACCGCAACACCGGCAATCAGTTAGATATTTTAAGACAACGAATGGCTGGTTATGCCTGCGAGTTCAACCGGTGAGCGCAACGCTATACTTATTAAAAGTGGAGGCGTTGTTATGAAAAAGAGAAAACGTATTTATTATAATACTCAGCAAAGAGCATTGATTTGGGAAAGATATCAACAAGGTGATTCCTTGCACGATATTGCGAAAATATTCGACAGGTTCCATTCATCTGTCCAGCGTATTGTCGCAGCGTCGGGGGGCATTCGCCCATCAGAAAAAACGCGACGTTCTGGCAGTTTGAAAATTGAAGAGCGTGAAGAGGTATCCAGAGGCTTAGCGTCTCAGTTGTCTATCAGAGAAATATCAAGAAACTTATCTCGCTCCCCATCGACTATCTCCCGTGAAATTAATCGAAATGGTGGATATCATCAATACAGAGCGAATAAAGCTGAGCAGGCCGCTTGGGATAGAGCAAAGCGCCCTAAATTGTGTAAACTATTCTTAAACAAAACGTTGGCATCGATAGTTGCAAGAAAACTTCATCGCATTTGGTCTCCTCAACAAATCGCGGGCTGGCTCAAACGAACTTATCCAGACAAGGCTTTTCATGTGTCTCACGAAACTATTTACAGAACGTTATACATACAAACACGCGGAGCATTAAAGAAAGAACTACAAAAGTGTTTGAGAACACAACGTGTTATCAGACATTCAAAGCACGCTACGCTCAAGAACAAGGGGTTGGGAAAGATTGTTGATGCAGTCCGTATCAGTGAACGTCCTGCGTCAGTCGATGATCATGCAGTGCCAGGTCATTGGGAAGGAGACTTAATTGCAGGTACTAATAACAGCTTTATCGCAACTTTAGTGGAGCGTCATTCTCGCTACGTTATGTTAGCCAAGATCGATGACAAAAAAACCGTTACGGTTATTGATGCACTCATTAAGCAATCAAAAAAGCTCCCAAATGACCTTTATAAATCGTTGACTTGGGACCGAGGCTCAGAATTATGTGCTCATAAAACCTTTACGCTAACGACTGATATTCAAGTTTACTTTTGTGATCCAATGTCTCCGTGGCAACGCGGTTCGAATGAAAATACCAATCGCCTTTTAAGACAGTATTTCCCAAAAGGAACTGACTTAAGAGTCCACACTCAACAGAAATTAAGTCAAGTAGCGCGACAATTAAACGAAAGACCAAGAAAGACGCTAAACTATGAAACACCGGCAGAAAGATTTAACCAATGTGTTGCGTCGACCAGTTGAACTCGCACGACATAGTGGTCATAACGTTT
>JBLING010000315.1:0-3413 GCA_047639155.1 bacterium | reverse complement strand
TTGTGGCCATCCGGATCCTTCAAACGACTTTCCCTCCAACCCCACTCTTTATCGTGTGGCATTTCTTCAAAAACCACTCCATCATATACAAGCGATTCCACGACTTTATCCAAATTACCCAACTCAAAGTAAATCCATATACCACTGTCTGCATTGAAATCAGTTGCATGATGCAATGAAAAAGTCGAGTCCCCGTCAGGGCATTCAAACCTTGCATACCGCGGAATTGAGTCAACAATCAGGTTTAGTCTTAGTTTTTTATAAAATGCAGCTGAACGCCTTAAGTCACTGGATAGTATGGTAAGTTGGTTTAGATTCAAGCGGAGAGGTGTGTTTTCTAATGTTGAATTTTAAATTTTTAATGTTGAATTTCTAATCCCACAGGAATTCAGAGCTTGTTTCTGTAAGAACAAGCGAAGAATCTATTGACAATAGCTTTAATTTCATTTTGCATTTTACATTTTACATTTAGCATTTTACATTTCTAATGAATAGTGAGCAATGTGTTTGAAACTAGAAAAAGTATGTACTATTCATTAGATCAACGATCGTCCATTCAAGTCCGTCGTCAAAACATCGCTCATGTAATCAAAAAATGGTCTGACAGCTTGCAATGTTTCCACCACATCATCAATAAACTTGTTGGAAGCAACTTCTTTGTCAGTAAAGACCTTCATCGCATAAAACTGCTTTTTACGGAGTAGGTCCACTTGTGGATGTTCTTTATCAAAACCCTTTGGTGCAGTCTTTAGGCCTTCTCCTTTTAACGCTCCAAAGTGCTTAACGAACTTTGTGTCTGTAATAATCTTGGTCATGGTTTTCCCATCGGCTTCAATTTCTTTACGAATACGCATAAGGTCGTCTTTTTCGGGTCCGTAAAAGCCTCCACCAATTTGTGTGTTCCCAGGTTCAATCCCAATCCAGTACCCACCTCTTCTTGCCGCTCCAGTGCGTTTCAAATAACCATGTAAGTATGTTTTATAAGGCGTTTTGTCTTTTGAGAATCTTACATCGCGGTAAATACGATATACCTTAAATCCATCAATAACATCGGTTTCGCTTAGTCGGTTTTGTACAGCTTCCATAAAACCTTCCATATTGGCTTTAGCTTCTAAATATTTGGGCTTATTTGTGTCAAACCAGGCTTTATCATTGTTTTTAGCAATCTCTTTTAGGAATGAGAGTGTTGCCCCTTTAATAGTTGTCATAATACTTATTTGTAACAAACAAGTATACAATATTTAGTTTCAACCTATAGGTATGTAGTTCAATTTTATGACAACCTGAGAATAAGATACACGTAATTGATGTTGTACAACAATGCACATAATAGCAGTAGATATGCCATTGGTTTCGTATATCGTTTAGACTTTATAGATTCATAAAACAAATTTATCAGGCCAATAAGCATTGGAAAAACAAAGACTATTTTCATATTACTAAAGTCTCTATAGATAATTGAGTACCGAATCAGAAACATCATGAAAATACCTAAGACCAGCATATCAAAGTAGCTTGAAACATCCGCCTTTTTGAAAGGCCACAACTTTCTAATTCTAATCACGATAAGATACACAAACATTGCTAGAAGTGGAAGGTGCAGAATGTAATTTACTCTGACAAAATTCTTCATATCATTATTATTACTTCTCCAAGATCCGGGGTGACTTTCAAAGAAATAGTTCGAAAATTGACCATATAACTGGGTGAAAAATGAAGTCCTATGAACTTGATAGTCTTTACTCCCGTTTCGATTAAAAGGTTCTTCGAGTAAAGAAAAAAGACGGAATGTAAAAAATGATTCTGAAATTGTAGTAACTCCTTTTCTTCCTTGAAAAGCACTGTCAGCTTGAAATATGTTTGGCGTTGGAGCTGGATTTTGGTTAATAATAAATGGGTTATTAAAGACTTTATATTTGTGATAATATTTACCCCCTACTCCTATTAAACATACTGAGACACTGAAGAAAATGAATAACCGTATAATGTCTTTTAACTTATACTTCCGATCTAAAAACTTAATTCCAATAACAGCTATAAAAATAATAACGAATACTAACCCATTCCCTTTTAACAAACTCGCTAGAACCAACAGCGACCAAATAACAACTTCATCTATAATGGAGATGTTCTGCCAATATCGCGTTATAAAAGGATATACAATTAAACCAACAAGTATGAGTGCAATGTCGTTGGTGTTAAGTGCTCCAATGCTAATCAATTCCGGATTAAACAGCCAAAATGCCATGACGGCATACTTTAACAACTTGTGATCTACTATTCTATTTATTCTCCGAGCAATAATTACTGCGATGAGGCCGCTAAATACAAAGTTTACTGCCCTGACAATCGTTAGGTAATCGTTAAAGGAAACAGCATCAAATAGCTTCCCAATAAGCAGTATTAGAGAATAGTATAAGGGCGGTTGAAAACACTCCCAGCAATCCAGGGCCTCAGGATAATGCCCATTTTCCACCCATAACAGAATAGGCGTGATGTGATCATCATTAAATTCGAGATTAAAGTACGAAAGAATCGCTCTCACGGCAATCGCGGTGATAAGGATAATTTTGCTTGTTAAATCTAGTTTAGGGATGTTTACGGCCAATGTCTTTTGTCAAAACAGCAAATTACTTCTAATTCTCACAAATACAATTCGTAGCATAAAAGAATGAATTATCATCTACATAGAACCCGTCATTGAGAATAACGTCACCGATTGACCTTATTACAACACTTACCCCATTCTCCACTGTATTTTGAGCCCCAGATAAATCCGTTCCAAGGGTTACCGATTGAACAACTTCATGGTTGTACGTTGTAGCGTCGAAATTGTCGGGTGTGATTATAGGGTTTACTCCATCACCACAATTCAACTTGTAAAACCGGATGTAGTCAATTTCAAATTCATTTGGAAATGTAGTATTCGCATTGGGATAACGCAAGTCATTAAAATTGTGATAAAAGCCCGTAGGTAAAATATTGTTTATTTCCATCTGCATGACCGCCAGGTTTTCGATTCTATTATTATCAAAAACTTCGATGCTTCTTAAAAAGATATTATCCTGATAGAACGTGATTTTACCTGGTGTAACCTCACAACCAATCACGTGAAACCCGGCACTATCAGTCTGTTTATCAATACTAGCTTCGGTGTAATACGAAAAGTCTTCTGGTCTTAGTCCATTTCCATAAATGTCGTCGAAGTTGGTAAGGTTGTGGGTTTTGAAAGGGAGCAATGTCGTTTTATGATGAAAATTATGGGTGTACCATTTATCCAATCCGTTAATCTCAAAAATGTCCAACTCACAATAGGTAACCGGGGAAACACTTCCAAACAGCCAAAAATTAGTTTGGACGCCTTGAGATTCCATGGTTGGCGTGTTTAGTCTGTATTTCATTTCATAATACCC
>JBLING010000314.1:0-3424 GCA_047639155.1 bacterium | reverse complement strand
AATTGAAGAAAGCACCGGAGTTTCGATAGTTTAATTTGGTTCAAATGATTTTTACGAATATAGGGCATCAAAGAGTTATGACTGTAGCGATGATTGCAACAATTTGTAACTTGCCGACCTCATACACCAGCGAAAAGTGAGAAAACATTTGTATGAGAACAGCAGAACAATATGGACAATTTCATCATTTACGGGGCATACGGATATACAGGTAAACTGATTGTTGCGGAGGCGGTAAAGAAAGGTTGGAAGCCAATGGTGGCTGGCAGAAACGAAGCACTTGTTAAATCACTGGCTGAAGAGTTCAATCTACCCTATGCCTGCTTTGATTTTGACGATCAGCGCGCTTGGGATGAAGTATTAACGCAGCACAAATTACTATTAAACTGTGCGGGCCCGTTTTCGCATACAATTAAAGAAGTTCTACCCGCATGTGTTCGAAACAAAGTACATTACACAGACATCACCGGGGAAATTGAAGTGTTTGAATACGTTCAATCACACCACAATGATGCAATAGAAGCTGAGATTGTTATGATGCCAGGCGTCGGTTTTGACGTTGTTCCTACGGATTGCCTAGCGAAGTATTTGCACGAACAACTACCGACAGCAACACATTTAGAATTGGCATTTGAAACCAATTCTGGTTTGTCACGCGGTACTGCCCTTTCAGTGTTAAACAGATTCCACAAAGGCAGTGCGATTCGCGAAAATGGAGTTGTAAAATCGGTTCCTGCTGCTCAGATGAACAAGACAATACACTTTAACGGCAAACCAAAAAATGTGGTTGGCATTGCCTGGGGAGATGTGTTTACTGCGTTTTATTCAACGGGTATTCCAAATATTGAGGTCTTTACCGCTATGCCGGAAAAAACCATGAACGCAATGCGAAGAGCGTCAAAATTTGGATGGTTCATTAAATCCAAACTTGTGCAGAGAATAGGGGGAAACATCATCCGTAAAAAAGTAATCGGACCAAATAGCGAGAAACGAGAAAGGCTGAACGCCAACCTGTGGGGGAGGGTAAGTGATGAAAGTGGCAAAGAAGTGGAAGCGCAAATGACAACACCTGAATCCTATAAATTAACAGCAATTACAGCCGTGTTGTGCGTCGATAAAATACTGAAAGGTGAAGCCAAATCTGGCTACAACACCCCAGCTGGGGCATTTGGAAGTGGGTTGATAATGGAAGTGGACGGAGTTCAGCGGAAGCTTACATAATCCCAAAACACAGTTTCTTTGTCAATCGATGGATGGCCATTCAAACCTTCACACAACTCGATTGTTCTGTTGTATATGAAAACAGTTGCAATCGTAGCATTAGTGTTGGGAATTCTTTTCGTGATTTCACAAATCGTAATCAAGCGCGCTACCAATAGAACAGAGGGGCATCAATACACGGTCTTGAAAAAATATGAAGACTTTGAAATACGAAAATATGAATCGGCCTTATTTTCTTATACGGTGATGCAGGCTGATGCGTATAAAAATGTGTCAAGCACGGGGTTTAGACGTTTGGCTGGTTACATTTTCGGAGGTAACGATAAAAATCAAAAAATCGCGATGACAAGTCCAGTGGCTATGTCAATGGATGATTCAATAACGATGAAGTTTAAAATTCCGGATGGATTGTCCTCAGACGAATTGCCAAAACCCACAAATCCAGAAGTGCATTTTACAGAAGAACCTGAAAAAATAGTTGCCGCACTTAGGTTTGGAGGAAAAACGACCGATGCGCGCATTGCAACCAATATTGAAAAGTTAAAGCGTGCGCTGTCTGAAGAAAACATTGAACACACAAGTCATTTCAGTTATTTAGGTTACAACCCACCTTATGAGGTGATTGGACGCAGAAATGAAGTCATTGTTGAACTTCCTTCTTTTAAGACAGACTAAGTGAATGCAGTGATGTTTTTAGATTTGAACCAGTCAGACAAACATATGAGCCAAATAAACAAGCATTGACTGATCTAACGCGTTAAATTCGTGCCATGCAAGGTTTCCAAACTATTGAGGTAAATGGAAACGTTTTATTTGAAAAAGCTGCCATGACTGGTCAGTCCAGTCATGTCGGAGAATTGGAAGACCGTGCATGCTTTTTGTTTATGCTCAAAGGTAACAACGTGGCCGTTGAACAAATGGGAATGACTGAGGTAAGAGCTACTGACGGCATAATGAAACGCTGTAGCCAATACGTATCCCATTTTGTTGCGGACGAAAGTGACGATTACTGTGAAGCTGTTGCGATTTACTTTTATCCAGATTTTATCAAGAAAATCTTCAAAAATGAAATAGTCCAATTTGCAAGTGTACCCTCCACAGACTTTAACACGCGAAAGGTAGTCAGCAACACCCTTATACATCAATACATAAAAGGACTAAATCCGTATTTTGAGGTACCTGAGCTAATGGACGTGGAGATGGCTTCGATAAAGATTAAAGAGCTTGTCCAATTACTTTTAAAATCTGAAAACCGGAATTCGGTGTTGGAGTTCTTTTCGGAAATATTTGCTTCTCCAACGGAGGTAACCTTTGGCGATATCATCGAAAACAACTTGTACAGCGATATTACTATGGACCACTCGCTTACCTCTGCAACATGAGTCTTGCGACCTTTAAACGTGCCTTTAAAAAGAAATATCAAAGCTCTCCGGCAGCGCATATTAGATTGAATAAGGTTAACAAGGCTAAAAAACTATTGATTTCATCTTCACTTCAAATTCAAGAAGTTGGATACGAGTCTGGCTTTAATGAACTCAGTTCTTTTTCACATACGTTCCAGAAATCGACTGGCTTGTCGCCGTCGGAATTTAGAATGAGCCAAATGAGCAAATCTTTGAGCTAATTAGGCAAACCCAACCCTTTAATTGAATAGAACTTTGTGTAGCAATTAAAGCAATGAAAAAACAAGTAACAAACATCTTATCCATTACGGTAATCCTAATGCTCGGCATTGGTTTGCTTTCCTTCAACACAGTAAAAGAAAACGAAATGAAAGAGAAAAAAGTTAAGAAAATCGAATTTAATTATGTCACTGACATAACGAATGTATCTGCTGACGGTTTATGGGCGATAGTTGGCGAAGATTTTGCCAATGCGGGCAAATGGGCGACTTCCATTGATCATTCTACAGGTAGTGGTAATCCTGAATTCTCCGGTGCTACGTGCAGTGAACGTTCTTGCGACTTAAATGCAAAAGGATTTAGTGCAATAACCGAAAAGCTCACTCAGTATGACCCTGCAATAAAAGAACTCACATATATTGTGAACAACGGATTTCCTGGTTTTGTGACGAAATTAGAGAATCATTGGTCTGTAGAGTCTGTAAGGGATTCTACCTCTCGTTTAAAAATGCACTTAACCATGGAGATGAAACCATTTGTGGGTGCATTAATGGGTGGAATGATGAAAAAGAATGTCAACA
>JBLING010000313.1:0-3425 GCA_047639155.1 bacterium | reverse complement strand
TGTAATGAAATCTACGGCAGCGTTTTGTGGCGAAGATGAATCTAAAATTCAAACTATCATTTCAAATCGAAGTTTTGTTCTTCATTGTGGTTTATTCCTTTCGCCAATAATTATTCCATTTTACAGTGTTACAGACAAATACCATGCACTTTTCATGGGATACTTTGCATTAATAATAATTACTACATCTTTTGCTGAACAATTTTCCAAAACCTTCCAAACAAACCTACCGCAACAAATAAACTACATACAGTTACATACGTTCTAGCATGGTCATTTAATATTTGCTCATGGTTACTCTTGCTTGTAACAGCTTCCCTGGCAAACCACTGAAAAGTTCATCTGTCTTTATTTAAACATTTTACATTTCCCTTCTCCGCCCTCAACGTCAATAGTTACAATCATATTCGGCGTTGGTTGATTTCCATTTTGCCCATAGCCTGTTATGATGTTTAAAGCCTACGGCTTTATTTTTCTGCAGTAAGACATAACGCAAAAGTAAAAAACAAAAAGTGGTCAGGACAATATCGGTATGGACACAAACAAAATCTGAAATCGCAAATCTGAATTCTAAAATCAGTCGGTTTTACATTCATCATTTTACATTTCACATTTCTTACCTCCGCCCTTCACGTCAATGGATACCGTCATATTAGGTGTTGGTTGGTTTATTCTCTGCCAGCAGCATGTTACGATGTTTAAAGGCTATGACTTTATTTTACTATACAAGCATTTAGGTGTAATTGTCAGGTATTCAGACATTTTACATTCTACATTTTACATTTCCAATGATTCAATTCTTCACTCATTAATCTTCTCCCAATATCCCACATCAATCCATTTTCCGAACTTAACGCCCACTTTCTTAAACTGTCCAATTTTTTCAAACCCTAAAGATTCGTGAAGTTTAATACTGGGTTCGTTGGGCAATGAGATCCCGCCGATGAGGCTTTTATAACCAAGCGCTTCAACTTGATTCAGTAATTCGCTATACAGGGTTTTGCCGTAACCCCTTCCCTCTTCTCCGTCTTTTAAATAAATGGATGTTTCAACCGTCAGCCGATATGCGCTTCGTGATTTCCATTGTCCGGCATAGGCATAGCCAACTATATCTCCGTTGTATTCAGCTACCAACCATACATACTTTTCAGAGATTAATCTTACACGTTTTTCCATATCTTGAACCGAAAGCAGTTCTTCTTCAAATGTGGAGGTAGAGGTTTTTATATAATGGTTGTAAATCGATGTAATAGATGGTACATCGTTTAATGTTGCTTTGCGAATGGTCAATATGTCTCCACTCGACGCCATTTAGGGTAGGTATTTGTCAATCAAATAAACCATGGCAGCCATTGCGCCACATCCGAGTTCAAGTTCGCGTTTATTCACGCTTTCAAATACATCCGCATCGCTATGGTGGTAATCAAAATAGCGTTGAGAGTCTGGCACCAAACCCATCATAATCAAATCTGGGTTAACCTTGTTTTCTTTTGTGTCTAACGGACTTATATCAACCCCTGCATACCCGGGTTCGAAGTGATGTAATCCATACTCTTCCAAAACAGATCTAAACTGTCGTACAAATTCTACTTGACTTGAATCCGCCTTAACATTAAATCCACGTGGACTAAATCCACCACGATCGCTTTCAATCGCTACGACATGATTTTCATTATTCGCTTTTGCTTTGGCGGCGTAACCCTTTCCGCCCATATTGCCATTTTCTTCATTCATAAACAACACAACACGAATGGTGTAACGCGGTTTATAATTCATTGCTTTTAGGATACGCAGTACTTCTATGCTGTGCACTATTCCTGCCCCATCGTCGTGAGCACCTTGACCGACATCCCAGCTATCCAAATGTCCTCCAATAACAATTACTTTTTCTGGATATACACTTCCTCGTATTTCACCAATAACATTGCTAGAAACAACGTCTTCATTGGTATGTGCGTTAATGTTTAAAGTGATTTTTGCCGTTCCGTTACTAACTAAATACTGATGTAACATATTGGCGTCTTGTGTACTAACAGCAGCCGCTGGAATCTTCCGAACGCCATCTTTGTATCCCATGCTGCCTGTATGCGCATGTCTATCGTTTTCGAGATGTGTCATACTGCGCACCAAAACAGCAATCGCACCATATTCTGACGCTATTGAAGCACCTGCATATCGTTGATCAACGCATCCTCCATAACTCTCAAATGTGCTGATAGGTTTGGGGTCCATTGGGCGATTATAAAACACAATCTTACCTTCAATTCCTTCTTTTCCCAGCTTCACTACTTCTTCTAAACTTGTCACCTCAACAAGGTTGCCTTGCATTGGTCCGTCTGTACCTACTGATCCACCAAGTGTTCTTATTTTGAAATCAACATCAACATCTTCACTTATCGCAGCCCACTCAATATCTCCACGTACCCAGAATGGAACTTCAATAGGTTGAAGATACACCCGATCTAGCGGCAATTTTTCCATCACCTTGCGACCCCAAACTACGGCTTGTTCTGCTTCCTGTGAACCACTTAACCGGTGACCAATAACTTTGCAGAGGTATTCAAGGTTTTTATACCCCTCACCATGAACAAGTGCTTGGTCAAATATTTGACGCACAAACAATGAATCTTCAGTGGATTTGTTGACCGTTTGAGCAATGGCAGAAACTGTAATTAAATAGCCAAGCCAAAAGAATAGAATACGTTTCATAATCAAATGTCAACAATTATACGTCCGAACTAAACTTCAACAAAATGAATGACTCGTTAATAAGACAAAATAGGAACGGTATTTGACAACACTATAATACAAACGCGTGTTACCATACGTTTAACAAATACATTTGTAACGACAATTATCAAAGATGAAAAAAATACAATTATTCTCAATACTATTAATCACAACGTTATTCATTGGCTTAAAATCTGATACGACTGCCGTAGAAGAAACAGGAATCACGTTCGCACACATTGATTTGAAAGCGGCTAAGGCCTTGGCAAAAGCAGAAAACAAACTCATATTTATTGACGCGTACACAACATGGTGTGGACCATGTAAATTAATGTCGAAGACAGTGTTTAAAGAAAAAGATGTTGGTGACTATTACAACGAACACTTTGTAAGTTTAAAAGTAGACATGGAAACAGCGCAAGGATTGTTTCTAGGAAAGCGATACAACGTAATCGGATATCCAACCTTTATTTATATCAAGCCAGATGGAACATTAATTAAAAAGACCATGGGCGCTACGAACAGTGGTACTTTTATTGGTTATGCAAAAAGCGCTCTAAAGGGGAAGTAACCTATTTAAATAGACTGATAAAATCCGATGGCACATTTTGGACCTTTCGGTCTGAATAGTCGAAACATACCATGCGTGTTTTAACCATTGCAAGTGGTTTTCCAGTCGTTTCATTCGTCATCTT
>JBLING010000312.1:0-3451 GCA_047639155.1 bacterium | reverse complement strand
GTCTTGCTTATTTCTGAAACAGCCGAATTATCTGTGACCGAATAGTTTATACTCAATCTCCCTTTTGATTTTAATGTGTTTAAATCTAGGTAATCAACCTCAATAGAATCAGCAGAAACTTGTAAAGATTTTATTAGCACGCCATATCGCTCACCAGGGAAAATATAAAGTGAATTCGACTTAATTGGTTCTGGAAGTGGCCTACCGTCAGAGTCAATTATCAAAACATCAATATCTTGAGGAAAGCGTATAAGGTTCCCATAGTAACCGATATTGGCCAATCTTAAATATGAATATTTGCCTTTTATCAGACTGACTTCCGATGAATCTAGCTGCCCGTTAGACTTGCCGTTGGCAAGAAAGTAAGAAGGGTTGTATGCTGGTATCGGTACGCGTTTGTGGTTGGCTGAATGTTCTAGAACTGAATCGTGATGCCAAACGGAATCTATTTCTGAAAAAATAAAATTATAGTCCGAACTAAAGGTATATCCGTCAACCCATGTCTGGTTTGGCGCATTTTTTGGTTTAATGATTAGTAGCCCATACATACCTGCTTGCACATGGATGGACGAAACTACATGGCAGTGGTACAGATAGGTTCCTGGATGAGGCGCTTTAAATTTATAAAACCCATGTTCCATGTGCTCAACTACGAAAGAAAGATGCGGTACACCATCGTTTTGTTGATCAACATCCAATCCGTGCAGATGTATTGTGTGCGGAGCTCCTTGCGAAACATTCCACAAATCAATGGTTACGGAGTCTCCTTCGAAATACTCAAGTGTTGGTCCAGGGATATCGGGGTTTTGCGATAGTTTTTTAGCATAGCCCATGGTCGTGATGACTTTGCCGTCCTCCATTACTTTCTTTCCTGTATTTCTTGCAATCAGCAGTGTTTGACTTTGACTATAACAAAGCACACCTGACACCAGTGTTATAAAGAATATACAAACCCTCATTTTAGTATTACCATGGTTGTGAACATTCCATTGGGATAAATATTATTGGCAGACACTGCAACTAAGTTGTGGCTATGAATTGGGTATTCTCCGGGTTTGTCGGGCACAATTTCAAGGGTAACCAACTCTCCACTCCAAACTGCGTAGGTATCTTTAACTCTTCCTTCGGCTTCTGGCGTTAAGCTGGAGTAAACAACTTTAAAATGAAAACCATGGAAATGCAGTGGATGTATTGCCTCTCCAGAATTTAATATCGTTACATATAAAGTGTCGTTTACATAACCCCTAATTTTGGCTTGTGTGTCTAATTCTATTTCAGGAAAACTCTTGCCGTTTATTAAAAAGTAATTTGGGGCATATTGGTCGAAATCAACATTTTGATTGTCCCCAATTGCCTGGTTAAAAGTACTTTGAAACTCCTTTAAATTCCAGAAAAATTTGGTTTTTTCATTTGGTCCAACAACACTGAGTAACGCCGATAATCCAAGATAGGACTGAATAATGTCCATAACCTCAACTCTATAGTCCCCGATCGGCACATTCTTTAAAACAAATGAAGCGGTTTGCATCGCTTTTACTTCTTTGTTTTGCACATATGGTTGTATGGAAACTGTATGTGAAATACTGTCGTTATTGAATAGTTGCACGACAATTGAATCTGAAAATTTGTAAATAAAGACTTGGCTGTTATAGGCAAACGAGTCTGTTGCGTTAAAACATTTTACAGATAGAAAAGTGCTATCAATCGTTTTAAGTTGCCCAGAATTTATATGGATGTTTACAGAATTATTTTGACCACTTGCAGATATATAAGACCCGCTTAATAGCCAGGTTATAAAAAGCCGAAGAAGCAGTTTATTCATTCACTACCAGCGATGAACTCTGCACCAAACTTCCACTACGCACTACAATTCGGTAAATCCCAGAACGAATTCCATTAAGGTCTATTTCATTAACACCGCTGAATTGGAGCTTTTCTTCCTTTATTACTTTACCTGATATATCAAATATTTCAACTTCTGAATCCCCCTCAAGTGTTTCTACATAAACAGAACCAGTCGTTGGATTAGGATATAAAGTTACAGGTGATATTTTTTTAACGTCAGACACCGAAACTGTGGAATTTGAGAAGTTAAATATTACCGTATCTCCTCTATCGTGGTCCATAGAATCATAAACATAAAACTTAAAGACGTAGTTACCGTTAGACTCCGTAGTTAATACATTAAACTTCAAAAATCCTTGTTGACCGTTTTTCGACTCCTCTAAGGAAATCCTTCTCATGTCAGAACTTGCAGGAATCCCAATGTAACATGTAGTATAATCACATAGAGAGTAATCCCAATCTTCAGGAACAGTATTTTCAATCATTTCCCAACTGTAGGTTATCGCTTCTGGCAATTGGGTCGAAAACACCATATTATATTCATTAAACCCAGTTGTTATTTCACAATCCATTTTACTGCCACCAGGATATATGAATGTCTGAGCAATGGACGAAATACTTAGTGCCATCGCAAAAACCGAAAATATAATTTTATGCATAAACAAAAATAACCATTTATAGGTTATATGTATACGCCAATTTATAGGTCATATGCAGGTGTGTCGCGTGTTCAATACAATATGTCATTTACCTCCGTTACGAATAAACCTTTAAATCGTCAGTGATGTGTTCTACCACTACGTGGATATGTATTCGGTATAAATGGCACGAAGCTTGTTTAATTTGAAAATATGAAAAATACAGCAATAGCAATTGGCTTGACTTGCATACTTAGTTGGGCAAGTATATCTGTAAGCGCGCAAAACGCAGATTTAGTGGCTGACAAAGAAGTTCAAGAACTGATTAAACTTAATCCGGCATTAACGGGCGTCTTAAATCGGTTACGGTTTTTAGGTAATGCTTCTCAAAATGTAGACATGGGACTAGAAACACGTTTCTTTAAGTCTGCAAATCACCTTGGTTTTTATGCCAAGTTCGACAACCTGAATGACTTAGAACGAAAGTCATTTAACTTTAGTTATGCGCGAGATGTAGTCGATAAAGCGGGTATGCAATTGAAAATTGGGGGCAATATTGATTATCAGGTCAAAGTATATCACAACGACAAACAAATCCTTACAGACTTTTCTTTTAAGGATTTTAACGGATTTGAATATAAAATTGATTCGGCAAGCGCAAAAGGCTTTCACATAGACAGCAAAGTATTCGACTTTAGTCTGGGTAGCTCTTTACTATACAAAAATCTTGTTTTAGGCGTTACATTAAATCACTTAAATACACCAGACGTTTCAATTCAAAAGGGAGTTGAACAGTTCACCAACTTGTCTTTGAGTGCTCAGTTACTGGGTTTTTTCAAGGTTGGACAAGAACTAACTTTCATACCAACTGTGATATATGCCAACCAGAAAAAAGATGATTTTACGAGTTTGGGAATGAGTGTTAATTATAAGTCGGTAACGCTTAACGGTCAATACGAAGACTTAAA
>JBLING010000311.1:0-3476 GCA_047639155.1 bacterium | reverse complement strand
ACGGAAATCTCAGGCAAAACTTACTTTAACGACATAAAGTTGGTTTTAAATGGTACTGCAGCCACGGGTTGTGATTCTGCGCATACTATAGATCTTGTGGTAAACGAATCAAGTACGAGCACTTTGGTTGAAATACATTGTGATCGATATACGTCAAGCCTTGGAAATACGTATACCAAAACTGGAACGTATAAAGAAAAACTGTCAAAGGCCAATCAATACAAGTGTGATTCTGTAATTACCATTGACTTAACCATTAACAAGAGCAGTAATCTTTATTTTCCTGTTCGGGATTGTGATTCTTTTACCTCTCACTCAGGTAAGGTTTATTTGCTTAGTGGCGTGCACACGGAGAAATTTACAACCCAATTCGGTTGTGATTCAATACTCGTTTATGACCTAAGTTTATCCGAAACGAAAATGGTAAATGAAAAAGTAGAAGCCTGCGATTCTATTTTGGTCAACCGTATTTGGAGGACAGCTACAGCGCTAATTGAGTTTACTGAAACCAGTGCTCTAGGGTGTGACTCATTTGTAAGTGTTGATCTCACAGTTACAACCATCAACAACGGTGTAACAGCAGCTGGTCATACATTGACTGTAAATGATGTCGCAGATTCATACCAGTGGTTAGATTGTAACACGGATAAGCCAGTCAATGGTGAAACAGCCAAAACGTTTACGGCTTCTTATTCTGGTACATTCGCCGCTGACATAAGTGTAAATGACTGTGTAAAACGAACTGATTGTTATGATGTAAAGGGATTGGGTATTGGAGAAGAAATGCTGTCAAACCAAGTTGTATTGGTACCAAACCCGAGCACTGGAATGTTCAAAGTAGAATCTTTGAACGGTTCAACACTTGACTACGTGAAAATATCTGACATCAGTGGTCGAGAAGTATACGCAATAAACAACACGAACAAATCAATCGTTGAGGTGAATGCTCAACTTACACCAGGTGTTTATCATGTAGCTATAGCGATGGGAAATAATACCGTTGTAAAACGAGTTATTATTCAATAACAACGATAACATTTGACTTTAAACCAACCAAACACTTCGCGTAACCTGTCCCAATTACTTTTAAGTGTTGTGTGTTGTCTATTTTCAGCGTTTTCCTTCGGACAGAAAGCTGCCATTCAATTGACTCATGGCAACGTTTTATTGCTTAATGAACCAACTGAAATTAAGGTAGCTATATCCGACATACAAAGTGAAAGAGTTGTCTTTAAAACGTCTAATAATCTTGAGCATTCATTAACAGATACTGGATCATTTATAACCGCTAAAAAACGCGGTCGTGGTCTAATTACCCTGGGTTACATTAAACGAAAGGATACTATTTGGGTTGATTCACTGAATCTAGTTGTAAAACAATTACCAAAGCCAAAAGTAAAATTAGGAACAATCGAATCTGGTACTACAATAGCCAGACAAGCCGTAGCCATCCATCGTTCCCTTCGAGTAGGTTACAAATTGTATGGTATTACCCCATTACAAAGATGGAAGGTTGTTTCTTATCGCATAATTATTGCGAATGCCAAATCATATCATAGCTATCGTTGTAAAGGCCCCGAGATTCCTATGTACGTTAGAGATGATATTGCCAGAAGTAGTGGTGGCAGAGTGTTGGTTGACCAGATTAAAAGTATTAACACAACTACTAATGAAATTAAAAATCTTGCTCCTATAATAATCTATCTTGATAATGGAAAGAACGTAAACAGAATAGCTTATGTGAATGCATCTTTCACGAACAAATCCGGCACCCCTAATCAGTATGAAAACGTGACTTCTTACAATAAAATAAACACATTATTCAATACCATTGATTCTGGAACTATAACAACCTTCGCACCCGAATATCGTATGAAATTCAAGTACAGCAATGGCATAAATTACTTCAAAGGTAATTACGACAATTCAGGTAATTTGCTGTATTCATTAACCCGGATAAGCGACTACTTGTGGGACTTTAAAAAATTAAATGCCTCAGGTCATATAGTTTTAGAGACCACTATAAGCGATACACTTATTTTTTTTGGAGCAAAAGAAGTTGAACTATTTATCAATAATTCTTGGTTTGGGCTACCAGATACTTCCAAAAGGGTCGAATACGATTTAGTATCGTTCTACCAAAAAAATCATTATACCCCGATCGACTCCTTTACCACACGATATAATGACGGGGCAAAACGTGTCACAGGTTTTCTAAAGGTGAGGGTTGGTACACACGAACCGTGGGATAGCCCACGTTGTGGAAATATTGGAATAGAAGAATTTGTTGAGGACATTTCCGTTATGCACGGAAAATGGACATACTACAATCAAGCCGGCGAAATCATTGAACAACGGATGTACGATATGGGAAAATTGGTCAAAGAATAAACCACCACTGTTTATTGGTTTAAATCTTAGCTTTGATGAACACGTGTAATCAATGAAAAATGCAATTGGGTATCTTATTGAGCAAATAATCTATTACTGGATATTCATCACTGGGAGAAAGATAAATTTTGAATCAGATCCTTGGCTTGAAAGCCCAATGGGTGACAAAACATACATTGGTTCTGAGTTTTACGCCGACCTAGCACTGAAGCGGAATTTAAAAATTGAGAAGTCACCGGACGCTGGCTTGCTTAAAGATTTTAGTGTACTGGATAGTGAAGCATTTGATTCTTCAAAAGTCAATCCTGCGATTACACACTTTTACGAACATACTTCCGAATACGACTTGGAAGCTTGGAGTCATTCTGCCTTTCCCTCAAGACTCTTTTTGTGGATACTCACCACATTTGTTAGTCAGAGAATGAACCAGTTAAACTTTCCCGTAACCGCAATGGAGTTGGCAGGAGGAATGAAGAGTGAAGTTTTGCCAATGATTGATAATCAGGGCAATAGAAAGTATACCGGCTGGTTAAGAAAATTGTCAAATCCAGATAAGGTCATCTATACTGGTTTGTATTCAAGTGTTAAACCCCCAAAATGTGTTCAAACATGTGTTAAGGTGAGTTTCCCTCTTCCCATGGGAAGTTCCAAGGTTTTTTTAAAACCGAAAGCAGAAGCGGATGGTAGTTTTAAGCTAATTTCATCAGGTACCGGTTTTGGCGATTCAGGTTATTATAGAATGGTTGCCAATTCCAACAATCGAATAAAAGTCCGTTACCTGAGAACTTTGAAAGAAAACTTTCATGTCTATGAGGATGAATCCGGTTTATTGCGCACCGACCATTTTGTTAAATTTTTGTGGATGCCTGTTATCACCTTGCATTACAAAATTCGGAAAAAGGGGTAACAAAAAAAGCGGTCGCCGAAACGACTGCTTCTGAAAACTAAAAACTTAATGCGTCACTATGATTTTCGCATTATAGATTTTATCACCTTGTTTTATCCTTATGAAATACACGCCATCATTTAGCGCATCGAGGTTCATTGTATACTGACTTTCATTTTGTTTAAATGCCTGAATTGAG
>JBLING010000310.1:0-3487 GCA_047639155.1 bacterium | reverse complement strand
AACTGATCAAGGTTGTTGGAAAATAACAAGACTTAACAAATAACTACAAAGGAGTATCGAAAGATGCTCCTTTTTTTATGCGAATTTTTCTCATGATCATTTCTCGTTTTAATACATTTGACCGTTCCATTTATATGCATGACTTATGAAACCATCACTCAAAACCAAAGTTAAACGTGCTCCCAAAAGAGGGTTTTACGATGTGGGAGATATCTATCCGATATTGGACAACGACTGTTTGTGCCATGTTGGTTTAATGCACAATGGCGCTCCCGTAGTCATTCCAACGCTTTATGGGCGAGATGGCGACAGCATTTACATTCATGGTGCTAGTGCTAGTCGTTTAATGACTGAAACCGAAAAAGGGATTGATGTTAGTGTTTCAGTCGCAACCGTTACAGGACTGGTGCTTGCTCGGCGTTTCACTACTCTATGAATTATAAATCCGTTGTTTTGTTTGGGAAAGGACAATTGGTCCAGGAGGACAAGAAACGCCATGCGCTTAAGGTGATATCAGACCATGTAATCAAACATAGTTGGTATTGCCTTATGAAACAGATATGGAGGCTACAAAGGTGATTAAAATCCAAATAGAAGAAGCCTCAGGTAAAAGATGTGAAGGTCCTCCAATGGACGAAAAAGCAGATTGTAGTGTGAACGTGTTGTAGGGGTTGTTCCTGTTGTTACAAAATACGGTGACTCGATTGTTGATGACCCTGATAATATGAAGTTAACAATACCTAAAAGTGTGGTTGGCTTGTTTGGAGGTTAGGTTGTTGGGGCGCTTCGCTATTGGCGTGTTGGCGTTTTAGGGCGCTGACGCTTTTGGCACATTAGCGCTTTAACTGGAAATATCCAATACTTATGACTTAAATAACCCGAAATCAGCAAAGAGCGTGACTGCAGCTTCAACAGCAAGTACGGTTAAGAAGGCTATTTCGTTTTTATAACTTTTTAGATTAGATGTTAACATTAAAACAAACGAGAAAACTGAAATAAACAAAACCGATGGTTCCCATCTCCAGTGGAATAATGCTGTTAAATATGAGATGAACACTGGAATGCAAATTAACTGTATGACAATCCGATTTTTGGGTATAATCTCTTTCTTAACCAGGCCATATACAATTGCTGCTAACGTCGTTAAGATGTAGAGAAAAAAGCCAGTTGTCTTTGTTTCTGTTGAGGGGATAAACGAAAGACTTATCGATAGTACTAATCCCACTACGATTATCTTGGCAAATGTGTCATTCATTCTGAATAAATGAATCAATGCTATGAGGGCAGATAATCCAATTAGTATTTTATATACCACCTTGTTTTACTAGTTGGCTGAAAGTTAATAAAAATAAAGTATTGAATCAACAGATTCTTAGCGCACTCCTAACGTCGTTTACTATGAATACCGTCGTAGTGAAATCTCCAATCATTTTCCTCGCCCTTGAACCATAATCAAAACGGTATAGATCAATATCTTAAAATCCAATGCCAGCGACATGTTCTCAACATAAAGGATATCGTACTTCATACGCTCTAACATTTCATCAACGTTTTCGGCATAGCCGTACTTTACCTGACCCCAACTGGTGATACCAGGTTTTACCCTGTGCAAACGCTTATAATGTGGCGCACGTTCAACAATTTGGTCGATATAGAACTGACGCTCTGGCCGTGGACCAACAAGTGTCATGTCGTTGATAAGCACATTGTAGAACTGAGGCAATTCGTCTAACCTCGTTTTGCGTAATATCTTACCCACTTTGGTGATACGTGGATCATCTTCCGAAGACAGCATAGGACCTCTTTTTTCAGAGTCGGTGTACATCGACCTGAACTTAAAAATCTTAAAAGGCTTCCCGCCTAAACCAATACGTTCTTGACTAAAAAACATTGGACCTTTTGTCGATAGATATACGGCCATTGCGATGATAAACAGAAATGGAAACCCAATAACCAATGCAAGTAAGGATATCAAAATGTCCAAAAAGCGCTTAACACTTTTTTGCCAGTCCGGCATTAAATACGGACTAATCTGAATCAGTAATGCGCCTAGAATGTTGTTGATACGGACACTTCCAGAGAGGATGTCGTACATGTCTGGAATAATTTTTATGTTTACACCACTGCCGCTTAGTTGGTCAATAATCTTATTGATTTTGCTGTGCTCGCTGGTTTCTATGGCGATGATAGCTTCCTCAATTTGATGTTCTTCAATTACGTTAGCGAGTTCTTTATAAGAACCAAGGTGTGAAAGACTGTTTTTGAAAAGACCACGGTCTTCGCCATTGACATTAATATATCCTTTGAACAAATACCCTTCACTGTTTTTTGCTTTCTCTAAATCTTGATACAAACCAAAGGCATTGTCGTCAGACCCAATTAATACGGTATTGAATCCAATTCGTCGCGTTTTAATTCGATTTCCGATACTCGTCGTCAGGATTACCCTGAACAGCTCCGTGATTATGAAGTGAAAAGCAAAAAGGGCGACAAATGAGTTGTAATACTCTGTGTAAGCAAGCACTTTGTCGTCGAGCAGAACGCCAAAAAACAGTGCAAGACAACCGAAAAAACTAACGATTAATACTTGACTCAGTTCTTTCAGCCTTGATTTCCGTAAAACTTCCTGGTATTGACCATATAAATAAAATGCGAATACCCAGAAAACTGGAACCGCAATTAAACCGAGGTATAACTTGGGATCGTCTAACCCATCCGCTATCGGTTTGTTTTCTTGAATATGTGATCTATAGAAGTAAAACAGCAGCCAAGAAATGGCTCCAGATAGTAAATCTGAAAAGAGATATAAGAGTTTGTAATACCGAAGTTTCAAAAATGCAACAACTTTAAGTTGTCAAAATAAAGTCGCGCATTTGGATTATCCGAAAAATTCTTTGCGTAAATGAAGATTTTAAAAGTAGCATTGGCAAATCTCGGATCACTCATGTCCTCAGTAAGGCTGATATAACTCTTTTTCCAATCCCCGTTTGTTTTAAAAAGATACAACACATTGATTCGGTCAATAATATTGCCTGCTTGATCATACGCATAAAAACCAATTTGCGTTTCGGTCTCAAGGTTGTAGTTCATCTCTAAATACGTAGACGAGTTACTTGGTATAGTAAACTTGCTAATCGTTGAGTTTTCGAATTTCTGATTTATGGAGTCGAATTCAACCATACCAGAAACTTGGTTTAAATTGCTGTGGTTGTAAACTTCAGTAGGCTCAAAGGTGAGTCGCATTGAGTCTTCGTCAATGTTCACACCGCTAGGCTCAAAACTTATTGTGCGATCTTCATAATCTTCAATCCATTTAAACTCTGTTGAATCGTGATATTTTATTTTAGGGAAGAAAGAGTCTATACGTCCCGGAGCCAATATCAAAGTATCTTGTATCGCCTGGTAGTATGGGTAAATTTCACGATCATCCGACCTACCGTTCTTTTTAATTCCCGCCAGAATTGTTACGCGTACAGTATCAGTTGCA
>JBLING010000309.1:0-3493 GCA_047639155.1 bacterium | reverse complement strand
TTCCGACGGTGTATTGAAGATGGCTTATCGGCAACCATTTGTTATAACTTTTGGTCTTTACAGGTAAGAACACTCTACATAAACCGGAATCATTTTATCCTCAATCGTAGGCTAATCGCCTTTAAGTTGCTGACGCAATGCATCCACAAGAGGCATCAACTTGTCTATTGTAACGTGATCCATAATCACAATTTTATACCATTCGGGATTATGATGATTGTCTGGTACTAAGCCGAATTTTCCTACGATGTCCTTAGCTACATATTGCTGTCTGATCGTAATTATATTAGACCTTGGATGCCGGTAGTACTCAATCCCCAATGTATCCAATTGACTGCTCAACCATTCCGCTCTTTTTTGAAGTACAAACACCTTTTCTTTCCAACCATAGGGACCATTTTTTGTTAAGATCATCCAAATGGCAACTGCGTTTGCGCCTGAACGACTCCCAATAAGCGTGCAATCCTCCCCATCAACATAACTGGCTGTTTGTGTTGTTGCATATTGAATGAGACCTTTCCGAATTAAGAATATTCCTGTGCCATAGGGTGCCTGCGCCATTTTGTGGGCATCGAGTGTAAACGAGGTCACAGCTTCATTTGCAAAATTTAAATTGCTGTTTCCTTCTGTAAAAGGGTAGTAAAACCCACCAAATGCTCCGTCTACGTGCAACTTGTATTGAACTTTGGAATCATGAAGTGCCTTGGTATAATTGCCAATAGAATCCACAGACCCAAACATGGTCGTCATCATATTGCATACAACTATAAAATATTTCTTCCCACCTTGCTTGGCAGTTTCGATTGTATCCTGAATGGCGTCTTGTTCAACAACTCTGTTGTGTTTGTTGACAGGAACCTTGGTAACACTCAGTGCAAGTAAATTCCCAGCTTTATCCATGGAGTAATGACTGTCTGCGCTACATAATATGGTGATTTCATTAAAATCAGCTCCGTGTTGTTGCACAAAATAATTCCGATAAATCCAAACGGCTTGAATATTGGCTTCAGTCCCACCTGAGGCGACATACCCATCAAAAGTACCCGCATCTCCTTTCAGAATATCTACAGCACAAATCTCGATTAACTCTCGCTCAATAGCCTGACTACCAGCAAAAAAGGACTCGGAATTCCCGACTGTATGGCATCCAATGTGGTTGGGATTTTGAATAAGCGTTGATATGTATGGCGCATTGTCCAAAAATGAATCGTCCTGGTTAAATACTTTATCGTCCAAATGAGAAGCTGGTATGCCCAACACCGACCGTTCGTTGTAGTTGATGTTTTTCTTAAGCGCATCAAAAACCACTTGTTTTATTTCTTCATGCGTTTTGGTGGACCAAAATTTCGTCATGATGCAAAATTAGCCTTGTATTAAATGGTCGAGGCCTGACATTTACACTAGGCGTAGGTGATTTCCATCAGGCAAGTAGGTATAAAAATAATAGGGTAATGAGGTTACAACATTTACCTTAGCTTTCAATTAGTGAAGCACTTTTCAACTTTTAAATGAACACATCTGTACGAAATTTTAAAATACCAATGAAAGGTATATTAGTGCCGTTGCTATCGAGCATGGTGCTTGTAGTTGTTGTATTTGTATTCTTTGATGCGCTTGGACGTCATGCTGCAGTTTTAAAAGTATTGTGTTGGAAGATGACATGTGTGGAGGACCAAGTTTTGAGTATATACCAAAGTCAGATAGACTTTAGTGGTTGGTATTAATTATTAAAAACAAAAAGGGTGACCGTGGCCACCCTAATTTTACTATTTACTATGGTTTTTATTGTTTGACGAACTTCTGTATGTAGGTATTGCCTGTTGAGAGTTCTGTCACTTTCACGAAGTAGACCCCTGCGCTCAGGTCTCCAATATGGAAAGATTTAATCGATTCTCCATCCACTTTATCTGATCGAACAACTTTTCCTTGGTTGTCCAGGATGTCAACATTTGATTTCTGAATCGATCTTAAATCAATATTGACATATTCTTGTGTTGGACTTGGATATACCCCGAGTTGACCGCTATTTCCTACTTCATTATGATCGCCTAGATGTGCTTCTGACCGACTTGTAGTTGATTTTTCAACCAACTTTAAGGTTGGTACACCGGCTGATGATTTCCCAGGCAAGGAGTGATACGTGCGCGAGTTAGGCAGTAAACAATCACACCACTTGCTGAATGTTACACGGTACGTTTTACTAAGTTCAAATACACCCGGGTTTGTGCCGCTTAACGTGCTTGTTCCATTATACCCGATGAACTCGTTTACAGCGGGATAGGTTTGCCATTCAATTGGGTTTTCTACTACCGTTCCTGAGATGTCATCGAACGAACCATCAAGCTCCGCAACTGTCCAAGAGTAACTACAGCTGGTTGGTATTGCTGTAATTGGTTCCACTTCAAACGTATACGTTGTTGTGGTCAAAGGAATCGGTGTTATATCAAATAACATTTGACTCGCCACAACTTCATTCAGTTGCGCAAATACGATATTGTCAATGGCCAAGTCATTCCCATCTCCAAGCGGGGTTTCATCCAATAATATTTCAATATCAATGGACGATAGGCCTCCTGGTATGTCAATGATTTGATTCAACAGTTGCCAATCGCATCCTGCATCAGGTTGGTCGATAACAATGTCTTCCAAATCAAAACCAGTAACTCCATCAAAATGAATGGTTATGGTTGGTATTACGTCAAACCCGCATTGCGCAAGATTTTTAAAGTTGGCGCAGAACGTGTATCGGCCTTCTTCAACCAAAACTGTGTTTGAATAAACCACAGCAGATCCAGTCTGGCCAGTCTGTCCGTTTACAAATAAATGGTTGTTCCCGTCGTTGCACCCAACATCCCAAGTTGGTGAAATTATCAGACCATCGGAAGAGTCCCCAACCGACACCGCACCTAGATAAGTTCCAGATAACTCAATGGTCGAAACCACATCGTAATCTGAACTAAAGCTGGATAAACCATTGTTAAAGTATCCATTAGGAATTAGGTTGTCGTTTGGTCTAACGCGACAACAAACCGGCGTACAATTAAATTCTACATCATTGGCCTCCCCTGGATTTGTGTTGTAATCATTTTGAGAGAATTGCTCGTTATCTATTTCAAAAATGGCTTCTACTAAGAAATCGTAGTTTCCATCCGTTAGGCTAGGAAAATCATCGGCGGCAAGTGTGAAGCAAAACGTTTGATCCGTTTCGTTTATTACCAATTGACTGGCGTCCAACGTTAATTGCGTTTCGTCAGTTCCTTGAACCACAGATAATACAATGTCCTCTATAGTTCCATCTTCACAATTAATAGCGGGCAAAGAATACGAACCACACACTTGAAAGAAACCATCTGTGTCAAAACAAGGGTCGCTTGGGTTAAAATCAATACCTCCAGTGTTATTGCACGAATCTTTGATACAAGGTTCACAGATGTCATCTACATAAGCATACCCGAAGTGGGCCCCTGCGCCACAATCTGTCACATAAATTTCA
>JBLING010000308.1:0-3502 GCA_047639155.1 bacterium | reverse complement strand
ATAGTCTTTGATGGTTTTAAAGCTGGATAATATGGGATTTTGGTTGTGAAAGGTTTGGTTCTATCATAGTACAACCTTTGTGCTCCACTTACTCCACTTGCTTTGTAACCCGAACGGTAACCCTCATATAGTAACGTTGTTTTTTTAGTTGAATCTAAGGCCCAGTCAATTGGAAAAGACACCTGAGATTGAACCGCTTTGCGGGACTGATCGACCACTTTTCTGACACTTTTTTTAGATAATAGCTCTACACAACCCTTGAGAAATTCATAGGTTGATTCAACCCTTTTCTTATACGGTTTTAGCATATGTGTTTCCGTAACATAACCGGGGGTTTGTCTCAAACTTAAAAACCCAGTTGAATACCTTGGAGAATCGTAGAACGTCCCAAATCCATTTTCAGGAGAAACACCATGTACGTTGATATATGGAAATATTTTAAAGCCGGCAGCCTCTACTTTTTTAACTATGAAAGGGGTCCACTCAGTCCGCATGTGACTGCCTATTGTCAATCCAATTTTGTCTTCTTGACATGGTATGTACGTCATAGTATATGGGTAATCTGCTCCGTTGCTAACATGTGTTTCTACATAAAAATCCGGATCAAGTTCATTTATCAGAGTAGCAAATGTTAGTGCATTTTTAGAATCACATTTCACAAAATCTCGATTCAAGTCCAAGTTTTGCGCATTCCCTCTAAACCCATATTCTATGGGTCCGTTTTGATTTGCACGCGAGTGGCTGTTTCGGTTTAAAGCGCCACCGATGTTGTAAAATGGAATTATCACAACAGTTGTGTTTTCAAGTAATGCTTTTGCTCGTGCGTTGGTCATTAAATCATGAGCCAATAACATAGAAGCATCCACCCCATCCGGCTCACCAGCGTGAATCGCATTAGAAATAAGAAGCGTTTGCTTCATGCTTGTTTTGTAAGCACCAATGGGCATTGGTCTATCCCCGTCTATCACAACTACATGAAGGGGATGTCCAGCGTCTGTGGCTCCGTATTTTTGTATTTCAATCGCGTCGTAATGTTCTGCCATTGCCTCCCAAAAAGCGATTCCTACTTCGTAAGTAGGTGTTTCATTTCTCGTTTCAGATAACAAAAATGGAGGTTGTGGTGCCTCTTCTTTTTCAGTATTGCTACAAGAAATAACGCTTATTGAAACAAACAGAAGACTTAGGTACTTAATCATTGGGCGAAAATAAGGACATAAGAGCATAGAAGTGGCTAGATTAGCTTGGAAATGATCGTTAAAGAATTATAACAAGTTGGCTAAATTCGCTCCATGCAATACTCAGGGAACATTAGAAAAATGGCAACTAAACTAGAAGAAACGGTACAATATGGTTTGCGGCTATATAACAATCTTGAGCCAACAGAACTAATTGCTTTGAATGATGCAGTTGGACGTGACATTCAAATCACTTTTTTGGATGAAATCAATTGTGTAATTACCGGTAAGAAAATAAAAAAAGCATTTGGGGAGGGAATGAGTTACGATGCATTTATGAACTCTCCCCAGGCATCACCAAGCATTATTCGGCCAGAATTAAGCCGTATTCACGAAGGAATTGCATTACGTGATTTTGAGTGGGAAATGAAAAATCACATGACACCACACACTGTATACCTAGCGCAAACTGCTGGCGTAAAAGTCGGTGTTACACGCAATACGCAGATTCCAACGCGATGGATGGATCAAGGCGCTGTTAAAGCCATTCGGCTTGCTGAAACTCCATATAGACAAGCTGCAGGCCTAATTGAAATAGCATTAAAAGGCCACATATCTGACAAAACGAGTTGGCAAAAAATGCTCAAAGGAGAATTGGAGGATCACGACATGTTTGAGCTAAAGGCTGAAATGGAGACATATGTTCCCAATGAATTCAAGCAATACCTTTCCAGTAACAGTGAATTGGTAGAAATTAAATATCCAGTCATTGCGCATCCCCCGAAAGTAAAAAGTATGAAGCTTGATAAAGTTCCTTTGATTGATAAAAAACTAATGGGCATAAAAGGCCAATATCTTTTGTTTGATGATGGTACGGTTCTTAACATGCGAAGTCACAGCGGGTACAAAGTATCAATTTCTTTCTAAAACTATTATCTCAGTGTACTTCGTTTACCTTTAAAAACATCTAGGCATGAAACGGCCATAGTTAAACGTTGTAATTGTGCGTTTGTAAAGCCAAACGGAGCATTTCTAAAATAAAATTCGAATGTTGATACAACGTTTTTAACTTAGACAGACCCTTTAGTATACATGATGGCAAATTCTGCAACAGCTTCTTTAACTATTTCTGAAGCGCAAGTCACATCAAAAACATTGCTGCAGCGGTGTTTGGAAGGTGAACGGGCGGCTCAAAAAGAGTTATACCAAACGTATTGCAAAGCGATGTACACGCTTGCATATCGCATTACCAACAACGCCGACCTGGCGCATGACGTTTTACAAGACGCCTTTATCGATGTATTTAGAGATTTGAAATCCTTTAAGGCAAGTGGAACAATAGGTTCTTGGATAAAAACGATTGTAATTCGAAAGGCAACCAAACAGTTAAAGTTTGAACAACGTTTCGAAACCTTTGAAGACAAACACGATACGGGCATTTCGTATCAAAAATTTTCCTCGACACTCTTAGAACGTGAGATTGGCGCTTTACCTGAAGGGTATCGCACAGTTTTTATGTTAGCAGAAATCGAAGGATACAAACACGCAGAAATTGCCAAAATTTTAAATATTTCAATAAGCACTAGCAGAACACAACTTTTTCATGCAAAAAGAACCTTACGGTCGAAACTTAAAGATGAATTTCAACGGTAAGAATTAGGTGTAACAACAAAATGAAATTAAAAATGAGCAACAACGAACATATAAAACGAGGGTTAGAAAACTTAAAACAATACGAACCCAAACCAGAATTGTGGGACAATATTGAAACCGCGATGGATGAAAGCGACAGGCCGAAAATTGTGTATTGGCGATGGATTACAGGAATCGCAGCTACAATCGCCATTACTTTGGCAGCTACATATATCATAAAGCAAGGAGATGATGCATCAATGATGGTGAACCAAAATCCAATTATAGATATAGCTGATACAACTAAAACGGATACACAGAAATTGGCAGTTGAATTTAGTGTTCCTAAACCTGTAGAAAGAGGCAATCAAGTTGACCCTACAACCGGGCCATGGGATGGGAAAGCTGGTCAAACCATGACAGACCAAAATTTCAAAATGACTGAACCGGTGACGATAGACACAATCCTTACCAGCGGATCTGATGTGCAACTTTTTGCAGAGGCTAACGATGCTACAGTCGCTACCTATCAGTGGGACTTTGGTCAAGGAACCGCCACATTAAATGCTGCTACTCACAACTATACCCCAGCGGCAACGTATACTATAGATGTCCAAAACGTCACATCTTCAGACCAATGGAATTTAGAATATAAACTTGACAACAATGGGACTGATAACCTCGGTAAAGAACGA
>JBLING010000307.1:0-3509 GCA_047639155.1 bacterium | reverse complement strand
TGCGGTGTTACCAGTTGCATACCCAAAATGTCATTGACAACTTGTTTGGCTTGATCGATGTTTTTAGCAAGTTTCACCCCACCACCTTTTCCACGACCACCAGCATGGATTTGAGCTTTAACTACAACCCAATCCGTTCCAGTTTCTGCCTGCAATTTTTTGACACTTGATTCAGTGTCTGCAGCGTCATTTATTACAACACCTTCTTGAATTGCAACACCGAATGATTTTAATATCTCTTTCGCTTGATACTCGTGAATATTCATGCTCTATAATTTGACGGCAAAAATAAGATTAATCCAGCCTGTAGAATTGGTTATTTCCATCTTTTTTCCACGACAAACCATTTCCATTTATCCCGTTATGGGAGCAATTGTTCCAATATAGGGAAATATGACAATTAAAATGCTGCATTTTACAAAGACATCTATACATTTGTATCGATGAAAATTACTGCTACTACTATAACTTTGCTACTGTGCTACGTCTTATCTTTTGGGCAAAGCCTTCCCAAAGCTACCTCCACCAATTGGCAAAGCTTGGCGACACACAATGAGATCAATCAACAAAATGTAATAAATATAAAACGATTAGGGGCTGACTTTACAGGCAAATCGCCATGTGATAAATACGTTCATTTAGCGATTGAAAATTCTAGACAGACCGGTGCTATAATTTATTTCCCGAAAGGCGTATACCTACTTAATGAATCCATCGAACTCACGTCAAATCAATATATTGCTGGTGATGGCAGTGATCAAACCATATTAAAATTCGATTTAGGCGGCAAAGGACACTTGATATATGCCAAAGGTGAAACGTTTGCCCAATGGTCGGATGTGTTAGAAGAAGCAAGTAAAGAAGAACAAGTCATATTTTCGAATAACGAATATTTGGCGCCAGGTGATATGGTGCGTATCCGAATCCAAGACAAAACCAAAACAACTTCAGATTGGGCAGATGGATCAATTGGTCAAATCAGCACAGTCAAAACGATAAAGGATGGCAAAATTGAATTGTCTGACCCATTGCGTTTAGATTTAATACAGGAAGACAAGCCACAAATTATTAAAGTTAACCCACAGCACAACTTGGGTATAATTAACCTAAAGATTATGCGTTTGGACCAAACAAATGGGCAAACAGACAACATACACTTTGAATATACCGACAATGCACTCGTAAGTGGTGTACATTCTGATTCGTGTAACTATGCCCATGTAAACAATATTTTTAGTTACAAAAACCGCATAGAAGGCTCTTACTTCACCAATGCATTTAACCATGGTGGAGGTGGGAAAGCATACGGTGTAGTATTGGCTTTCACTTCAAGTCAATGTATGGTTGAGAATAACATATTCAAGCATTTACGGCACTCAATTTTATTTCAGGCAGGGCCCAATGGCAACATAGTTGGGTATAATTATTCTCATGATGCATATTGGACAGGCGTATTTAGTCCCTCAGATTTTAGTGGAGACATTGTGATGCATGGCAATTATCCGTTCTTAAATCTTATTGAAGGCAACATCATTCAAAACTTGGTTATTGATAACTCTCACGGCATTAATGGTCCTGGAAATGTTTTTCTACGTAACCGAGTTGAGAACGCCGGCATATTTATGAATTGTAGTCCCGCGACAGATTTTCAAGTATTTATTGGAAATGAAATTATAGGCACTGGCACATCATCCAACGGCATTATACCTTTCCCAAAAGGGTTATACTCTTTGTGTGGCCGAGGTCATTATGAATATGCAAATAACCAAAATGGCACAATGATTCCGGCAGCTGTAAATTCATTGGTAAATTCCCTGTATTTTAAATCAGAACCAAATTTCCTAAAGAATTCCAATTTCCCAGCTATTGGATATCCCAACACAACGAAAAAGAGTGAAACACCTGCTTTCAGCCGGGCTAAGGAAAATAAACAAACCGTTGACTATGTATTCGATGTGGACCTAGGACCAAAATTCAATCAAATTGAGGTACGTAAAATCGACTTGGGAATTCTGATCACATGGCAAACAAATCTCGTTACCGAGTGTGAGTACTATACCATCGACCGAAAAGAAGATGAGAAAGATCCTATACAGATCGCAGTTATTCAAACTGACAATAAATCAGCCGTTGCATACAATTTCAAGGACTACCATTACAACACGAAATCAACTTTCGTTTCATATTCGGTTACTTACCACGACTATTTTGGTGAAGAAGTTGTGTCCAAAGAGATACAGATTCAGTTGAACGGAGGTAAAGTTGGAATTAAATCTGACGGAAAGGGAAACATATTCTTCCCGCCGGCTATTACGTCGTGTCGGGTTATGGATTTAAGTGGCAAGAAGATTCTAGAACAGTCTGTAACAAGCACGATGCATACGTTACCAAACGACGTTGCCAATGGAACTTATGTAATCGAATATTCTGGAGAAAATGTATTAAACAGGTCTAAGATATTGGTGCTCCGGTAGTACTACTTCTGAGCAACTTTATACAACCAAGCCGCAACAAACATAAAGGCTACGTTGGGTATCCAAATGGCTAAAATAGGCAGCATTGTGCCTTTGCTCCCAACCGAGCTAAAGAATTGGATCACAAATAAGTAGAAGAAACTAATCAAGATTCCTTTTGCTAAATTTCTCCCTACACCTCTACGCACTTTGGCAGAGGAAACACAAACCCCAATAAAGGTTAGAATCAGCATTGAAAATGGACTCGCATAACGCCGTTGTTTTTCTGTCTTATAGAAAAAGGCGTCTGACGTACCCCGCATTTTCTCCAACTCAATGTATTTATCCAACTCCCTCATGTTAAAGGACTGTACATCTTCTTGCCTTCTGAAAAAATCCTCAGGATCAAAAGGAACCATTGTATCTAGAAAAGCGCCAGAAATTAAATTTTCTTTACCATTTGGCAGAAACTCTCGAATACGATAATTCGAGATTCTCCATGTACCTTTTTCTTCATTCCATCTGATTTTGTCTCCAAATAATCGAGACTTTAATCGTCCATCCTCGACATGCTCTAATTGAATTTTATAACCAAAACTATCGAGGTAATTATAATTCTGGAGCGACATAATCATTCCAGGTCGGATTTGTTGCTTAATGTTTTGTTTGTAGTTGTTTTCTAAGTTACGGGTATATCGATTTTCGAATTCCACCCGTTTTTTGTCTGACCTCGGAATAATCCATGCATTTAATGAAAACGAGAACGCCCCGATTATCAAAGCTGATAACATATAGGGCCGCATGAATCTTAAATATGAAACACCACCGGACAAAATAGCAACCACTTCAGACTTATCCGCCATTTTAGACGTAAAGAATATGACAGTGATAAAGACAAATATTGGGCTAAATAAATTGAGAAGAAACGGGATAAAGTTGAGGTAGTAATCAAATACAATCTCGCTAAATGGAGTTTGCTTCTCTACGAAATCATCGATTTTTTCAGCAACATCAAATACGATGATAATCACCGTAAACAGTCCCAATGTAAGCACA
>JBLING010000306.1:0-3527 GCA_047639155.1 bacterium | reverse complement strand
CTTTTGCAAAATAGACAACATTACTGTCTTGGTCCGACACATCCAACGCTACGATTTTAGTAAAACCGTGGGGCACTGATTTGGTTAGATTTATCCAGTTTTTACCGGATTGTAATTCCCAAAGATCATGGTCTGCTGCCCAAAGTTTATCGCGGTTGGTGGGACTAATAACAAATGGGTACATAAACCTTTTTGGTGTATATGGCGTATAGATAACATCCCACTTGTCATTCTTAAAAGACCCTTTTCGCAATCGCATTCCGTTCTGCATTACATATACATCACCATTCGATATTAGGTTCATGCCTCCATCGCCGTAAATCGAAGATGTATTGTACCAAGTGCCGTTTTGGTAAATCATCGACGACAGGTCTTGACATCCACCAACAATTCTACCACTGTCAACAGCAATATCATAAAACTGTGAAGCCATCAACCCCCTCCCATTTAATGTAGTCCACGTCTGCGCTTGATCTGTGCTTACCGACACTCCTCCGTCGTTTCCTACCCATATGTTACCATTTGAACCATACTGTAAAGACCTTATATCGTCGTGTATAAACGTCGGTGATTTCCATGCTGGTTCACTCACCAAATCAAAAGATTTACCTTGATCTACAGACTTGTACACCCGAACACTACCAACCAATAGTTGATTTGAATCTGTAGGATGCCAAATGATTTCAGCGTGATTAATATCTACGCGATCAAAATCTCGATTCCGTAAAACGTTATACCATGTTTTGCCAAAATCATCCGATCTGTCGATATAATTGACCCTGTTGTAACTATACACTACCATAATTTGATCATTGTTTTGTGGGTTTAGTGCAATGGCATATCTACTCGGCAACGAGTCTTTTTTATTGTTGTGTGTTTGAAAACTGAGTTTGTACTGATGCGATTCCCAAGAATTGCCTCCGTCTGTAGTCGTGACTACAGTTGCACCTGAAGCAACGACTTTATTTAAGTCTTGGTTGTGCATCTCTAAATGCCTGTAATTTATCCGTGCTTTTTTATCATGGTTCAAAACAGTAACCCAAGTTTTTGTTCTATCATCCGAACGGAAAATATCGGTCGCTGAGCAGGCGTAAAAGACCTTTGAGTTTAGCTGACTCCTTTCGATACAATACATTGGTATTTCCTCTGGCGGACTAAAGTGCAAACCAGTGCGCTTCCAAGATTTTCCTCCATTTCTGGAATATAAAATCCCATGGCCCCATTTCTCATCCCAGGTATTCGTTGCAGTCGCAACCCATAATTTTTTCTTGTTTTTCGGATGGACGGCTATATCCCAAACACCACATACTTTTGAAACATCAAATCGAAACGTCCAGGTTTGTCCCCTATCCTTTGAAAGAAACATCCCTCCGACATTACTTCCCGCATACAGCCATTTTTCCTTTTTATGTGCTGGCGTAACATGTTCTATCCATCCCACCCCATTGGCAGTCCATATTCCAGAATCCACACTATTAACAGGCGTCTCTAGCGGTCCAATTGGTGTCCATTTGTAGGCAGGCAATTGACTTTGTGCTTGAACACCGCCACACATTAAAAACAATAGAAGAACGGATAACTTTTTAATTTGTATCACAATCAAATGTAGCATCTTTTGAAAACAATAAAATTTGAATTGAGGAAAAACTGTTTTATGGATTTCTCAACATAAAAAGTGCACAAACCGTTAAGAACTTCCTCCCAACGTCTCCAATAGTATTGCCCTTTCTATGTAATTTCGAATAAAAAAAAGATGAGTTTAGAAGTCACAGGTCAAATCATAAAACTATTACCGGAACAAAACGGCCAAAGTCAGCGTGGCGCTTGGAAAAAGCAAGACATGGTGATTGAAACAAATGAGCAATATCCAAAGAAAATTGCGATTACGTGTTGGGGAGAAAAAGTAGATGAAATTCAACAACTAACTCCAGGCACCGCAGTTAAAGTTGCCATTAATATTGAGTCGCGTGAATACAACGAACGCTGGTATACTGATATTAAAGCGTGGAAGATTGATAAAGTTGAAAATCAGCCAGCAGATAACACAAACACTGGTTCGTTTAATAGCATCAACGAAGAACCTGCAGGTGACGCCGTGTTCACTTCGGATGAGACCGAAGGTGATTTACCCTTCTAAAACCCAAAGCGGTTGAAGAAAATCCTCATTTTGTCAGATACACATTCACTCGTTGATGATACAATCTTAAAGTACACAAAACTGCACGATGAAGTGTGGCATGCTGGGGACTGGGGAAGTGTAGATGTCTTTGATACGCTATCAGCATTAAAGACAATTCGAGGCGTTTATGGAAACATAGATGGCCAAGACCTTAGATCCGAAAACCCAAAAGGCAGATGTTTTACCGTCGAGGGCGTTAAAGTGTTAATGACACACATTGGTGGTTACCCAAAACGGTACAAACCCGATTTCAAAACTCGGATACAAAAAGAGAAGCCAAATCTTGTCATTACAGGGCATTCGCATATACTCAAAATTGTATATGACCATCAATTAAATCATTTGCATATTAACCCAGGAGCTGCAGGAATAAGTGGTTCCCATATAGTGCGCACCATGGTATCCATTGAGGTTGATGACGGAAAAATTAGCAATGCCAAAGTAATAGAACTTAAAAAATAGGGTTATGTTAGCAAGGAATATGTCAATGAAATTACCCCTTATTGCACTTTTAACCATTTTTCTTTGTGCCTGTGGTGGAAGCAAAAGTGTTGTACCCAAAGGCACCACGAGTAAAAAAGCATACCTGTTATTTGGTGAAGCCTTAAAGATGCACAACTTGTTGGAAGACGGCGAAGCACTTGAATTACTAGAAAAGGCAATTGAGAAAGATCCACGCTACATCGAAGCATACGACCTGAAGGGAAACATACTTATGAATCTTGGTCGCTTCCCTGAAGCAAAAGCTGCATTTCAAACGATTCTGGGCATTAACCCGGATCACATTTATGCCTTAACAGATCTGAGTAATATCCATTTCCAAATGCATGAATACGATGATTGTCTGCGTGTATTAAATCAGCTGTTACCAATTGTAGGTGTTGGCGACAAGCGTGCAGAAGTGCAATCACAAATTATCCGGGCTCAGACCGCCAAAAAATTATACAACAATCCAGTTCCATTTAAACCTGTGAACCTTGGAACCGCAGTAAACACACGACTGGAAGAATATTTCCCTGGACTTGATATCGAAGAGCAAACGCTTTATTTCACACGCCGAGATGGTTCCCTGTCAATATACGAGCAGAACGAAGACTTGTATGTAAGTGATTTAGTTGAGGACAAGGATAAATGGACATGGTCACAGTCTAAAAATATTGGAGCACCAGTGAACACAAGAGAAAATGAAGGTGCATTTAGCGCTAGTCCAGATGGGAAATACTTATTTTTTACTTCCTGTTCAAGACCTGGAGGTGTAGGTAGATGTGATATTTGGTTTACCACTCGAGTTGGAGACACATGGACAGAACCCGCGAACATGGGCAAACCTATAAATTCTAGAGATTGG
>JBLING010000305.1:0-3528 GCA_047639155.1 bacterium | reverse complement strand
ACTTTCGAAGGCTTTAGCTTTAAGTGTTTTTCTGAATTCGTCTTCGATTTCCAATTCTTCAAGCAGCTTTTGTCGCATCGTCTTATCAAAAATAACATAGCGCCCGCGGCCTAAAGACTTTGCTTGGTACATAGCAGCATCAGAATCTCGTAGCACTTCGTCAGTTGTTTGGTAACCACTTTCGATATAAGCGATGCCTATACTGGCACCTGAATACATATCTTTATTTTCGATGCTAAAAGGTTTAGCAATAGAGTTGATGATACGCGCAGATATTTCTTCGATATCGGTTGGAGAGTCAAAGTTGTCGAACAGAACCACAAATTCATCGCCTCCTAAACGGGCAAGTAAATCATGTCCACGGATACATGAGCCTATTCGTATAGCCACTTCTTTTAAAAATTGGTCTCCAGCCATATGGCCTAATGAGTCATTAATTTGTTTGAACCTGTCCAAATCAATAAATATTACTGCATAATTATTTGTGGTGTAGCGTTGTTTGCTAGCCAGCGCTAATTCTAGTCGACTGTTAAATAAAACGCGATTTGCTAAACCTGTTAGTGAATCATGTTGCGCGTCATATTCGAGTTGTTGTTGTGCTTGTAAGCGTTCCTCAATTTGTTTTTGTAAAAATAAATTGGTTCTATTTAGCTCTTCTGTTCGCTCTTGTACTTCTTTTGAAAGTTTTTGGTTATAAGCTTTAATCGCATCGGTGGATTGTTTACGACTTAAAGCCACAGCAATGTGGTGAGAAACAAAACGTAAAAACTCTAAATCTTTGAAGTCATATTGTTTTTTTTTGTTGTAACTTTGAACGGCTATGACGCCACAAATTTCACCGTCTAAAACCAGTGGCGATCCAATCCATGAATCCATTTCCTGATACTTGCTTTCAGCCACATTTACAGACAGCTCATTGGCCTCGGTTAATCGTTGAACTCTAGCAGCGTTGATAAGTTCAGCTGTGCCGTGCCTAATAACATACTCGGTAAGACCTAAGGCCATTGGACGTGGTTCAATCGTTGATTGCATCTCGTCTTTATAATAAGGAAATTGTAATGCTTGATTGTCATTGTCTATTATCGCAACGTAACAGTTAGGTGCACCAATTAAGCGCGATAAAGTGTCATGAATGGCCGAATAAAAATAATCCATGCCTCCTTCAACTGAGGCTGAAAGCTCGGATATTTCAAACAATGCTTGTTGTAGGGATTCTACTTTCTGCCTTTCACTAATTTCTTCTTGTAATTCAACATTGATTTGTCTGAGCTGTCTTGTGCGCTGGCGGATAGAATTTTCAGTTATTTCTCGACTTTTGACTCTATCAACAGAGTTAACTATGTGCTGGGAAACAAAAAGTAATATTTCCAAATCTTCCTGACTGTAACGGATTGATTCGTCATAGCTCTGCACAACCATCGCACCTATTACTTTCGAACCCCGCTTTAAAGGTACGCCAATCCAGTCAACTGGATTGGCGCCTAAATCTTTGACAGATATATCAGCAAGTTGTTGTTGATAGGTTTCTTGGGTTAAAAATAGATGATTACCGGTACGGAGTATGTAGCCCGTGATACTATTTTTTAGATCGTCAGCTGAAACCTTTGAAACCACTTGTTCGTCGTATTCGTCAACAAAATAGGCAAAATCAATAATTTCAGTTTCTTCTTCGTAAAAGGCTACAAAAAAGTTCTTGGCGGGCATTAAGTGACCAATTATATCGTGAATTGCTGGATAAAGACTGGATAACTCATTGATTGAACTTGCTAGCTCTGAAATGTCGAATAGCGATTTTTGAATTGATTCAGAGTGTTTATATTTTTGTGTGATCTTCTGCAATTGAGGAACGAGCTCTCGCAGTTCCTCTAAAGAAAGTTGATTGGCATTACTTTTTGGTGTCATTAGTTAAACAAACGATTCTTTATGTTAATACAACTACAGAAATCCGATTAACAAAAGTATACTATTCAAACAAAAAAGACCACCCTGAGGCGGTCTTTTTTGTGCAACATGTAAGTAATTTCTAAACTTAGATGCCTTCAATCATGTGTTCGATTGCAGCCTTTATGTCATCATTTGAACAATCGCCGCAAGTACCCATCGGCGGCATAGCACCGATGCCGTTAATTGCATTCTGCCACACTGTATCAAAGCCCTTTGTCATACGGGGAGCCCAATCAGCTGCATCTTGAAGTTTAGGTGCATTTAAAACACCAACGCTGTGGCATGCAACGCAGGCCTTATTGTAAATTTCTGAACCTGATCTCGGTCCTGAAGCCATCGCAACTTTGGCACCCGCCACGTGCACTTTACCAACAGGTTGAATGCGAGATCTAATATCATCATCGCTCATTTCTTGTGCTTGCGCTGCCGATACGCTAAAAACACCCATAAAAATACATAAAAAGGTTTTAAATTTCACAAAACTCTCCAAATCAGGCTTTATTTACCCAAAAAAAACTAGGACGGATTATAACTACTAATGTTGTGTGAACAACTATTTAACTTACAAATCTAATAGAATTCGAATTTTATATCTAAACAATACGATTTTTATTTATTAGTAGATGACAAAGACTCATACCTACTGCTCTAATAAACTTATTCAACGGTAATATTCATGTTTAGTCAAATTTTTCAAGAAGGGATCAATTATGGTAACAATAACGCGTTTCTTGAGCATATTCTGCTGCGTTGTTTTAACTGGCTCAGCCTCTGCGCAGCAACCTAGAGCACAGCAATCAAAAATATCACTCTTAAACAATACTCAACCTTATGAATACCAGCTCCTAACTAAAGGAATTGATATTCCTTGGGGAATGGCCTGGTTAGACGAAAAAACCATACTGGTATCAGATCGAAAAGGTGAATTGCGGGTCATTAACAATGGCATATTATTAAATGAAAAAGTCACAGGCTTGCCTGAAATCTTTGCTGAAGGTCAAGGTGGCTTATTAGATGTTGCCGTAGATCCCAATTATGCTCAAAATAATCTTATATATTTTTCTTATTCTGGCCTAGAAGGTGAGGGTGAAGGTGCACATACATCTGTGATGCGCGCTAAATTACAAGATTTGAAACTAACCGAACAAACTGTCATTTTTGAAGCAGGCCCCAACACAACAAAAGGTCAACATTTTGGAAGTCGCCTTGCATTCGATGAAAAAGGATACTTGTATATCTCTAGCGGTGACCGAGGAAACCGTGATGTCAATCCGCAGCGCTTGGACCGAGACGCAGGTAAAATTCATAGAATAAACAGCGATGGAAGTATCCCTAAAGACAATCCATTTGTGATAAAAAAAGACGCAAACCCTTCTATTTACTCATTTGGTCATCGTAACCCACAAGGTATGGCAAAACATCCAATAACAGGTGATATCTGGACTCATGAACATGGCCCCAAAGGTGGCGATGAGATCAATATAATCCAAAAAGGAGCAAATTATGGTTGGCCAGTGATTAGCTATGGTATCAATTATAGTGGTTCGTCTTTTACTGAACTGACTGAAAAAGAAGGCATGCAGC
>JBLING010000304.1:0-3539 GCA_047639155.1 bacterium | reverse complement strand
TGGAAAATTGTTTCTATTCAAGAAATGAAAACGGAATGTGATTCTATCGGAGGACCTTGTAATCCACCAAATACCTCATTTTCAGGCAGTGGATATGAAAGAATTTTGCTCAGAGCGGAAGTCGATTTCACCGGAAGCTACAGTTCATTTATAACAAATGGATGCAAATCAGTTCGGTTCGAAATTGATGATTGTTGCCGGAATTCAGCGATTACGACTGGGTTGGTAAGTAGATATTTCTATACTTATGCTGTGTTGAATTTGGACGTAGATGAAGGAAATTCTTCCCCTACTTTTACCAGTCTACCGTTACTCGAAACTTGCTGCAATCAACCTGTTTATTATAATGTTGGGGCGGTTGATTCAGAGGATGATTCACTGAGCTACGCTTTTTCGGAACCGTTAAGTGCATATGGAACTGGTATAAAATATTCAGGTAATTATAGTTACTTAAGACCTGTAGATTCGTACTATCCAGGGTCGCTTAAATATCCATACAATAATCCAAATGCCAATCCGCCTATAGGGATTCATTTAAATGCTGAAACCGGAGACTTTATTTTTACACCAACCCAGTGTAACGAACATACGGTTGTCGTTATTGAGGTTACAGAATGGCGTAAAAATGTTAGTACTGGGAAAATGGTAAAAGTTGGGATATCACGAAGAGATATTGAGCTAAAGCAAAAGCAATGTCCTGGGAACTATCCACCTGTAATCTTAAGTGAGACATTCCAATATCGTGCGTGTGAAGGGGAGTTTATTTGTATATCAATCGAATCTGAAGATAAAGTGAATGTACCACCTCCACCATTACCAACACCTAAGGGTGACAGTGTTTTTTTAAGTTGGAACAGAGGCATCGCTCAAGGTAAGTTTGTGGTTACAAAAGACACTTTTGAGTCGGCTAACTTTTGTTGGACACCCGATTCGGGATCATCAAGAGTGAGGCCATACACCTTCATCGTGTATGCTGACGATGACCGCTGTGGAGGTGTTTTAAGATCACAGCGAACATTCCAGATTATAGTTAATCCTCCATCTCCTAATTATACTCTGTCTGTAGATTCCGTGACTTGTGGCGCATTTGCATTGTCTAATTCACTTTCGAAAGTTGCATTATCAAAGTTGCATTTTTCGTTAATCATTAGACCTATTTTAGGAACAATAGCTCCAGCATATTTCACCTCTACAGGTTCAGCTGTGTCCTGGAGTCCTGAAGATTGGATACGAATGACACGTAGTGGTTCGTACGAACTAACGTATGAACTTGAATGTGGCAAAACGGTGGTAGACACTTTGGTTGTTGGAGAGTTTCCTCAAATGCCTTTGCTAAGTGATATGGAAATTTGCTTTGACGCAGGCGATTTGGATCTAACGAAATTGGACACATTTGGTAACCCGGGTGTCTGGTCGTGCCCATCTCAACCCAATTTAATTGATAGCAAATATCTCTTCAAAACAGATTCGATAGTCGGGGGTGCAACATCTATAACTAAACAAGTTTATTATACCAAAGGTAGTTTGGGGTCTTGTGGGGTTGAGGATTCTTTTGAAATACGGATAAATCCGTTGCCCCGTGTTGAACTTCGTGATGGATACTTCTGTCAAGATAACAATACAATTAATGTGAAACAGGATAAAATAATTGTGAGACCTGGAGGCGCCGCCTTGTCTTTAGGAAGGCAGAATTGGAGTTGTATTGATTGTGGCATATACAAGGAAAGCGACATTATTGAAGATATATCTGGAGGCGGTCCAGGCGCTCCCCAAAACTTTGTTTTACATATCGGTTCAAACGCTATACCACTTGGCAGCAAGTCTAAAGATTCAATATTAATCGAAATGGAATTTAGAAATGCTTTAGGTTGTTTTAACCGTGATACGGCAACAATTGTCGTTCATAAGGAAATACAGAAGCTCAACAGTTTTTCGACAGAATTATGCTGGAATGAAGGTGTTGTGAATTTAAATAAATTAGTATATCGTGATCCTGTTGTTGGGACATGGTCAGCATATTCAACCCCGGGATATAGCGTGCCAGGACCATTTAATTTTGCCTTGGAGGATAGCTTGCTGCACATAAGCCTAACAGGTAGTCCAAGTCAGTCGGTAGACTCTGTTTACAAAGTCAAGTTCGAAGGGAAAACAAATTATTGCAGTTTTAAATTAGATACTGCGATTAGAATTAAAGGAGTAACCATACCCGAAATTGATCGTGTAAGCCTCTTCTACATACGTAAAAGTTTAGAACCTTATGCTTTTTGTGAGTTGGATGATCCAGCTTTGTTTAAGGCCGTACCAGCCGGTGGGACTTGGACGGCGGATGAAAAAGTATTTGTGCAACAAAGCTTTCTAGTATCATGGGTGACAAAATTTGATAAGCCATTTTATGCACGGTATGATTACACAAACGCTAACGGATGTGTCGGTCGCGATTCAGTTCCTTTAGTTGTCCATGAACAACATACACTATCGATTCCAAACGATACCGCAATTACCTGGTATGCAGATGAAATGTTGCTTGATGTTACTGCAATATTTACCAACTCAATTGGTGTGATTTGGTCACCTCTAACTTCTGGAGGGAAGATTGACCAACCCAATGCACCAAATACAACGTACCGTTTTGGAGGCAGTAAAGACACGATTTTTAGAAACCTGCTTCATGTTAGAACAAAATCAAATATCAAAAACGTATGTCCATTCGTTGAGACCACTATGATTTTAGTTGTTCATCCAACGCCTTGTATGGATGTTAATATGGAGTATGATTTGAGTACCAAAACACTTAAGTTGTCGCCAAGCAAGTCCAATATGGCAACTTATAAATGGGAAGTCGACGGTACGACGGATACCAGTATGAATCCAACGATAAATATGTCCAATGCCAGTGATAGCTTAATTTGGGTGAAGTTGACTGCTACGAATCAAATCGGAGACAAATGTGTCAGTTATAATAAGATAAACGTAAATACAGGAGCGGTTACAGACTTAAATCAATTGGCCAAATTGTATCCAAATCCAGTTAAAGAGGGTTTTACCATTGAAACGAAAACAGAATTACTCGGCGCAGAAATTCGAATCTATTCAAGCAATGGGTCATTGGTAAGTTCATCCAAACTCAGTACAACCTATGTCGATTGTGAGAAGCTTGTTTCTGGTGTTTATACGATTCGCATCCAAACTACAGAAGGTCAATTTATTGGCAGATTTGTAAAAGAGTAGGGCAATGAGTGAATGATGGAATGTCTGAATAAATATTTAGTAGCGATTATATGTTCATGTATTCATTGAAATGCAACAAACATGTGCCGTAATGTGTCATACTAATGTAACCATAGTCACAACATGAAAACCAAGAAGTTTATCCGCTTAGCATCAGTCTTACTATTTATGACAATCGGGTTAATGAATAGCAACGCCGGGCATATAACTGGCAATGAAATAACCTATAGGTGGATTGATACCTTAACCTACGAAGTCAACTTTGTTTTTTACCGGTCATGTGCGGGAGTACCAATGAGCAATCCAACTTC
>JBLING010000303.1:0-3548 GCA_047639155.1 bacterium | reverse complement strand
GTCGTACCTCCAAACCTCTGAAAAGCAACTGATTAAAATTGGGCTGAGCCCTAAAATGAAAAAAGCTCCCGTGAAGGAGCTCTTTTACATTAAATCAAATGCGACTTGATTAAAATGTATTGATCTTTATGCGTTTTGATATCTCTTCAACATCGCTTTTGAACTTTCGGTCTGTATCCATTAAATCACTAACTGTTTGACAAGCGTGTATTACAGTTGAGTGGTCACGACCACCGAAATGCATACCAATTTTCTTTAAAGGCGCTTTCGTCAATTGTTTAGCGAAATACATGGAAATCTGACGTGCTTGTACAATCTCACGTTTCCGTGTTTTAGATTTAAGCTGCTCTATCGATAATGAATAGAAATCTGAAACCAATTTTTGTATGTATTCGATTGAAATTTCGCGAGATGCATTTTTAACGAAATTCTTTACCATCTTTTTTGCAAGATCTAAATCAATGTCTTTGCGATTTAGTGATGCTTGTGCTAACAAGGAAATTAATGCACCTTCAAGCTCTCTGATGTTCGAATCAATATTATGTGCAACGTACTCAACGATCTCAGCATTTAATTTGATGCCGTCTTGGTACATTTTATGTTCTAAGATGGATATGCGCGTTTCCAAATCTGGCACTTGTAGGTCTGCAGACAGTCCCCACTTGAATCTTGACAGTAAACGCTCATCTACGTCTTTAAGGTCTCTAGGAGCTCTGTCTGATGTCAAGATAATCTGCTTGCCATTTTGGTGTAAGTGGTTGAATATTTGGAAAAATATCTCTTGTGTTTTTTCTTTCTTCGCAAAGAACTGAACGTCATCAACAATTAAAACATCTAACAATTGATAGAAGTTCAAAAAGTCGTTGTTGTTTCCATTTTTGCAGGAATCCACATATTGGTTAACGAACTTTTCTGAAGAAACGAATAAGACTGACTTACTCGGGCTAACTTCTTTAATTCTATTTCCAATTGCATGAACCAAATGCGTTTTGCCTAATCCAACAGAACTAAAAATCATCAAAGGATTAAAAGCAGTACCTCCTGGTTTGTTTGCAACTGCAAATCCTGCAGATCGCGCCAATCGGTTGCAATCTCCTTCAATAAAATTATCGAAGGTGTAATTATGGTTTAACTGACTGTCGATGTTAATTTTTTTCAACCCAGGAATAATAAAAGGGTTGTGAATGTTCGCATTTACATTCAATGGAATACCTACCTCATTTTTATTGTTATACCCGGCATTTCGTGTAGGTACGTTAATTGTGTAAGCATGTGGATTTCTGGAGTTTGTGCTGCTGTTATCCACAATAATGCTGTATTCTAGTTTTGAGCCTGCACCCAATTCACGGTCAAGAGCCTTACGTAATAACGTGACGTAATGTTCTTCCAACCATTCATAAAAAAACTGACTAGGTACTTGAATCGTCAAATTCTTATCCTCAACCTTTAGTGGCTTAATCGGGTCAAACCAAGTTTTGAAACTTTGAGGATTTACGTTGTCCTTAATTAAGGACAGGCAATTCTTCCATACCTTTTCGTGTTCTGCAGTCATTTAAGTTTTTAGTTATTAGTCATTTAGCGTTTTTGGACTGGTAATGCGATACCGTGTGCCTCAAATCGTGGGTAAAATTGTCTAAAAAAAAATTAGAAAAAAAACTAAAGTTGCTTGTGTTTTAACTAATTTTTAACAAGCAGTTACTCGCTTTTAGGAGGTCAAAATTGCTATCTGCTTCATAATCAATTTTCCCAAGATTTATTCCGGCCCATCCTGTTTGTAAGATGTTAACAACTTTGCCGTCATTGTTGATAACCTCAACTGGTCGCTCTAAAAACGTGTGTGTATGTCCTCCAAGTATCAAATCGACATCCTTTGATTGTTTGGCAAATTTGATGTCCGATACCTTATCTGTCTTATACTCAAAGCCTAAGTGAGATAAGCATATAACCAAATCACAATTCTTTTCGTTTTTTAGAAAGGCTGCTGTGGTATTTGCGTTCTGAATTGGGTCATTATATTGAATGTTTCCAAATAATTTTTTTGACACCAAACCCTCTAATTCAATCCCAATACCTAAAACACCGATACGTGTATTCCCCTTTTTGATAATTTTATAGGGTTCAACTTTATTTTCTAATTTCGTACCTGTAAATGAATAGTTGCAATTCACAAATGGGAAGGAAGCATGGGGTAATTGATCAACCAATCCGTCAATTCCATTGTCAAAATCATGATTTCCTAAAGTGGCCACATCATATCCCATTTTACTCATCAATTCAAATTCCAATCGACCACCAAAAAAGTTGAAATACGGTGTACCTTGAAAAATATCTCCAGAGTCAAGAAGTAATGTATGCTTGTATTCCTGTCTAATGCGGTCTATTAGCGCCGCTCTCTTGCTTGCGCCCCCTAGACCTTGATACTTGCCTCCATCCATCGGAAAAGGCTCTATTCGGCTATGCCAGTCGTTTGTAAAGAGTATAGTTAGTGCAGAGCGATTCTTTCCGACAGAAACCAATGGGATAGAGGCTAAAGCAAGTCCCATCGCCGCTTTGGATCCAGATATGATAAAATCTCTTCTATTCATCACGGTTTGGGTCCCAAATTATTCTGCCGTCTATTTTGGCTGTGAATGGATTGTCATTACTTGTATTTGAAAAACCTGAAATTAAAGCTTCACGTATCAATGTATTAGTCTCTTCTCTTTGTTTACCTATAAACATTGTATAAGAGTCTCCACCATCCGCAAGATAATTGGATGTTAGAATACGATAGCTTTGTTTAGTGTACAATGTGGAATCAGTAAACACAAACCGTGGTCCAGATTTGAAGTTTGTTACACTTACATGTTCTGCTCCGGCAAACGGCTCCCCGCCTTTCACCAATATATGACCAGCGAGTTGATTTAGCTCGACTTGATTAATGGTGACTACAACTAATGTGTTGTCAAACGGCATAATTTCAAAAATGCGACCTACAGTAATTGGTCCTCTGGGAATTGGCGCTCTTAATCCACCATAATTCATCACGCATAAATCAATATCATTCCCAATTGTATTTACACCAAACCTATACAATAAGTCGGCTATACCGTTTCCCATTGGTGACTCAGGACGTGCTTTAATCAATTCCGTTGCAGAATATCCAACAACCACATTCATTTGGCTGTCTATTTGTGCCTTGTAGGGCGCGATGAGCGCATCAATTTTGGCGTTGGTATGCGCCCAAGTGGTATCCAGCCGTTTGAGCTCACCATCTTTTGCACTTGTGTACGGCAACCTATTGCACCCAGATATAAAGACTAGGGTTATTACAAATGAGGCGATGATTTTAGAATACAAGGTCAAGTTCTTTTTTTAGGAAAGCAATTGTGGCTCCGGCTAAGTTACTTTTACTTTTAGAAAGATTCGTTAACATGGCTTTGCCAAGGTTGATGGCTTTTGAGTCATCCACCATTTCTAGGTAGCTTTTGTCAATAACCTGCAAAACTTCTTCACGACTTAGCTTAATCATCTGCCAAGCTTGATCGCTAATATATATCTGCTGCGAG
>JBLING010000302.1:0-3559 GCA_047639155.1 bacterium | reverse complement strand
CGCGATTTAATCTGCGTTTCAACATTACGTCCAAACTGGCTTCTACATATAACTTCAAATCAAACAAATCATTTAGTTTTGGATCTGTATATATAAATAGGCCTTCAATTACAATTATTGGAGAAGCCTTGAATGTAATTTGTTTCGGGAAAATGTTCGGATTATTGAACGTGTATTCAACGATATTGACGTCCTTCCCTTTTTTAAGCTTTCGAATGTCCTTCACCAAACGGCCAAAGTCAATGCCCTTTGGTAAATCAAAGTTAATCTCCCCATTTTCATCAATCACTTGTTCAGACAGCGGCTTGTAATAGTGGTCTTGAGAAACCACACAGATTTCTTCTGGTTTGTAGAGCTTATGTAGCCTTTTGATAAGGGTTGTTTTTCCTGAAGCACTACCTCCTGCAATTCCAATGATATATGGCTTTATCTCTCCCATCAATTTGGTTGCAAATTACGTGTAAAAAATCGTGGCTTGTCAAGTAGAATTGCAATTCCTACATTTGATACCGTGAGCAGTTCCAACACAATTCATATTTACGATGCACTTGTAGCATCCTTTCCAGAGGTCGAAAGAAAAGGCAAAACCTTACCATATACTTCAACCAATACGTATATGTTTTCATTCATTGGGAAAGAAGGAAACATGGCACTTAGACTGTCGTCATCAGACATTGAGGAAATGATAAATCAGCATGACGCAGGACTCATGACCCAACACGGAAGAATAATGAAAGACTTTATTCCCGTCCCTGACGATGTTTTAAAGAATACGGAATTACTCGAATTGTATTTCAAGAAAAGCCTTGAACAAAAAAATAGTTTAAAACCAAAAAAGAAATAGTTTATAGTTCAACAAATGCCACTTCAGAAAATGATCAAACTACACTACTTCCGCTGCACTATCCTGTTACTTGGCACGCTATTGATCAGCCAAAATTCATATGCCCAACTGAAGTGCACTAATCTTCAGATAGATTCACTAACCATTAGAATAGGATCAAAAGAGGTGAATATAAAACATATAGCACATGACACGTTTAAAGCATATGTACCAACGCAATATGGCTATTCTGTCTTTTTGTTCAACAATAAGACGCAACAAGTTGCATCCCAAATCTCTACTTACAAAGCGACATATTACTATGGCACTGAATTAAAATCTCAGTTTCCAACCAAACCCAATGAAACCAATATGCGTCCAGAACTCGGACTGGTATGCAGAGGTATTTATAACGGTATGTATAACATTGTTGGCGTTGAACAAGGAAGATTCAAGAATGACACGTTGGATGGTAAAATAAATATACAAAGCAAGCGCAAGTTCGATTGGACCGGCAGCTTAACCTATACACATGGCATCAAAGACGGGCTGGAAATTTCGTCCTATCGGGATAAGACATATTTTAGAAAGCACAAAAATGGTCGTAAAATATTCGAGAAACTGATATACAAAGACTGCATTCTGTTGCGACATCAGGTATTTTCACCTATAAAGCGGCTGTACGAATATGAGGAAGACGGCAGTCTTATTCGTATTAGGGTTGAAGATTCAATCCACTTATATTATAAGAAACAAAAACTAGCCTATAGTTTAACTTACAACACAACGAAAGAGATATGGGAATCTCAATCCTTCTACCCATCTGGCCAAGTAGAGCGCTATCGGCCACATACAACATATGAGTATTCCCCATTGGCTGAAGCCACTTGGTACGATGAAAATGGGAATGAAATGGAAGAGCCAGAAGATCTAGATACGTTTATGCAATTGGACGATTCTTATTTAGAATCTAGTTTAGTTTCAACATATTCAGAATCAGTTGAAGATGATTCTATACTTCAGATGTACGCGAACGATGTATTCATTGAGCACTTGGACAGCTTACTTCTACTCAGTGAAAAAGTAAAAAAGAAACAAACCGGCCTCTACCAATTTGAATTAGAGGTGATACGGGATGGTTCTCCTAAAGTATCATTTGTCAGCTTTGATAGAAAAGATCATACGATATATCAGCACGTTCATTACACCTTAGAAAGGATAGAATCTGAACAACTGCCACTAAATTTATTGTCTAATTATAAGGTAAAGTATCTAAAAGGGACTGTTGATCTACAAATCAGCAAGCCTTAACCAATTTTGCTTCCAAACTATCCCGATTAACGTCCCAAATAAATCGATAAAAAACTCAGGAAACTTTAAACGATATTAAAGTTTCCTGATTATTTTTGCGGCACCTTAATGGACGTTAAAGAACAAATATTAGAAAAAAGCCTTGGCTTATTCATGCGCTACGGAATTAAAAGCGTAAGCATGGATGATATATCGCGAGAGATTGGCGTAAGCAAAAAAACCGTTTACCAGCATGTTTCCGATAAACGCGATTTGGTTCGTCAAACATTTGAACGTCACCTTAATTCAGACGAAGCATTTTGTACTCGGATGATGGATGAGACCAACAATCCCATTCAACAACTGTTGAATTTGGCGAAACACATTGTCGACAATTTCTCCCAGATGAACCCAAGCACCATGTTTGATATTCAGAAATATTATCCATCATGCTGGGAATTGTTTCACGATCACAAAAACAAATACATACAGTCACAGGTTATTGACAACCTCAAATTAGGTATAAAAACCGGTCATTATCGACCAGAATTAAACGTGGACATAATTTCCAAGCTATATATCTGTTTGATTGACTCTACTGTAAACCCAGACACCTTTCCAGCTAAGGAATTTGACCGCGTCTCAATTTTCGTTCAACTATTTGACTACCACCTTCACGCCATTATGACTTCAGAAGGCACAAAATATTTCAACAAACACAAAGAATCATTTTTCAATTAATCAAATGAGAAAACTTACCACATTACTTATTTGTCTGAGCACCTTTGCTGCTTTCGGACAAATGCAGTCGTTAACCTTGAGGCAAGCCATAGATTGCGCCCTAAAGCATAATGCTGATGTACAGAATGCCGGTCTTTCGGTTGAAGGCAGCAAGCAGGAAGTGAAAAGCATCATTGCAACGGGTTTACCACAAGTTACCGTAAATGGAAACTTCACACACAACGTGCAGATTGCGTCTCAACAGCTTCCTGATTTTATTTCACCAGCAGTTTATGGCGTTTTAATTGCTGAAGACTTATTACCTGAAGATCGTTTTAAAGCTGGGCAACCACAAACCATTGCATTTGGCGCACCAAGTTCTTTAACAGGAATGGCCAACCTTAATCAATTGTTGTTTGACGGTACTTATTTTCTTGGTCTAAAGGCAGCTAAGCAATACGTAAAGATGTCGGAATTGATGCAAGAAAATACTAAAATCGCCACAATCGACAACGTAAAGAAAATGTTTTACGCTGCTATGATTACAGGTCAAAATTCGGATTTGCTTCAACAGAGTTTGGTAAACATTAACAACACGTTACGTGAGACAAATGGACTATATGAAGCAGGATACGCCACAAAGCTTGATGTTGACCGTTTGGAGTTTGCCAAGTCGAACTTAGAAACTCAAATTAACAACATTTCGCTACAGAAGCAGATTTTAAT
>JBLING010000301.1:0-3562 GCA_047639155.1 bacterium | reverse complement strand
AACCGAATAGAATATTCCAAGCATTGGACATGTTTGTAGCAGTCTTTGCTTCAAATTCTGCTTCTTCACGTGCCTTAGTTGCATTTTCTACAAGCTTTTGTTCAGATGCGTTAAGCTCTTGTAGTTTAGAAAATTCACCACCGCAGCTATCAAGCATTGAACGGAGGTGTAACATTAACTCTTGGAGGTCTTGCTCTGTAGCTTCTACGTCTCCGTTAAGGGTGTTAAAATTTGCGTCGATGATGCCATCCACTATTTCTTCAGCAGAGCGATTTTCGCCAACTGCTTTTTCGATATCTGCTTCTATTTGGTCAAGCTTTGAGGAGATATCCTCACTGGTTTTTTTCTGAAGTTTGGCCTTAATGGTTTCAACTTTTTTCTGATCGCCAAGCTGATCCAACAAATCAAAGGAGTCTGACATATATTTAGTTTTTAAGTTAAGATGCCCAAATTTAATAATAATGGGCGTAAAATGAGGTTAAGAATAGACGGTTAGCTGGTTTTTTGTGATAGACTAAACTAGGGTTTACATAAGTGACACAGATCTAAATGGAGGATTGTACTGGTTATACGTTTCTACTCTGTTTTTGTTACATTTTTATTCTCTATAAAAGTCGTTAATTTGAAGCATGATATCTGTTGTCATTCCTATTTACAATGAAGAAAACAACATCCTACCTATGTACGGAAGGATGACGGCTGTGTTCGATAAATTGAATGTTGAGCGCGAGTTTATTTATGTAAATGATGGTAGTGTTGATGATAGCGAATTGGTAATTAGGCAATTAGCGGATCAGGATGAAGATGTTAAATACATCAACTTCAGCCGAAATTTTGGTCATCAAATAGCGGTAAGCGCAGGTTTAGAGTTTACGGTGGGAGACAAGGTGATTATAATTGACGCCGATGGTCAGGATCCGCCTGAGGTTATAGAGCAACTGTACTTAAAAAGCTTAGAAGGCTTTGAAGTTGTATATGCAAAACGTGAAGCACGCAAGGGGGATTCGATTGTTAAAAAGGCTACAGCAAAGTGGTTTTATAGAATTTTGAACAGAATCACCACTTTCGATATTCCATTGGATACAGGTGATTTTCGCATCATGGACCGAAAAGTGGTTGATCAGTTGATCAACATGCCGGAACGTCATAAGTTCTTACGCGGACAGATTTCCTGGATTGGGTTTAATCAAACTTCAGTAACCTATAAGCGGGAAGAACGCATGAGTGGAAACTCTGGCTATACCTATGCCCAAATGGTGCGGTTTGCTTTGGATGGGATAACGTCATTCAGCAATTGGCCGCTTAAAATTGCAACGATTTCAGGTTTCCTATTTTCATTCATCGGGTTTATTCTGATTTTATACACGTTATATTCAAAATACTATTCGCCTAGTTACCAATCGGGTTGGGCGTCACAAATGATAACAATTATCTTCATTGGTGGTATACAATTAATCGGGATTGGTATTATAGGAGAATACGTTAGTCGAATGAATGAAAACATTAAGAACCGTCCTTTGTATATAATAAAAGATTCGAATATTCCTTATGCATCAGATTGAGCCACATTATTTATGGCGACATGTGTACAAAGCGAGCAGCGATCCAAACAGCCCGTTTTATCAAACACAACACAGTCAGTTTGAATTCACGAATAAGATTTACAATTATTTGGTGCATCCGCAGTGGGATTATTTTGGGAGCGAGACGCTTTTGCTGAAAGTTTTGTTCGTCGATTACGATACCAAATATGTTATAATCGAGATGATTGGAGAGTGGAATGACACTATTCACAACGACATATCGGTATTGAAACGAGAGGTCATTGATGAAATGATTGATTTGGGTATTGAGAAGTTCGTTGTTTTAGGAGAGAATATCTTGAACTTCCATGCTAGCGACGACGCGTATTATCAGGAATGGTGGGAAGACACACCAGGAGGGTGGGTTGCGTTTCTGCATTTCAGAGATCACATTCTAGATGAAATGGAAACTGCCGGTATTGGTACTTATATCGGGCTGGAAGAAGAGGACAGAACTACGTGGAACTGGAAAACCAAAAAGCCAGAAGAGCTATTTGAAGCGGTTGACAAGATGATGATGAAGGCCCTGACGGGGAATTCTTAATGTTTAATTCTTAATTTTTAATGTTGAAGGGCTTCGCTAGGCTGGTCATTCAGTGAGATGACGCAGAAAGAGCGAAGAATCTGATGAATTTAGGTAATTCACCGTTAGGTGTTTATTTTTTAATAAACTTAGTCGCCATTCCATTTGATAATCTTACAACATAGACACCAGGTGTAAGGCCTTCCAGGTTTAATTCAATAGGGTTGGTATTGGATGTTGATTGCCGTATCATTTGCCCTGCAGTACTATATACCTCGACAACAGTTTCCTCATCAGAAGTTCGTCCTTCGACATATAATTGTGCAATATCAGTAACTGGGTTCGGAACGATTTTTAAAGGATTTTCTTGGGTTACGCTATAGTCCGGCAAGTCCATTACAAACAACTCTCGACCGGTTTGATAAGAATATGCAGAATAGAATAATTTTTCTTTGGCAATGACAAGATTAGTTGGATTGTTTATAATGTCAGTTGAGGTCCAAGTCTTAATAGGTGTGGTACCTGACTTGCTCCCATCCGTCTGAAATAGTGTTGATTCACTAGAAGCATAAGTGTTTAAATAGTAACACCAACCATTTAGGTTTGTAGCGTATTGTGCCAAGGTATTCGCTGGCTCAAAAGTCGTATGTAGTATTTCAATATTATCTTTTGCTGCGTCGTAACACCTGAGGTTTGTTCCACCATAAATATTAGATGTATAGATAAATAAGAGATCAGAGTTTTTGTTTGTAGTAGATATGGTAATTGCCTCACTAGATTTAATCAATTTAGCCTCCAAATCATTGTGGCCAACAAACCAAACCTCTTCTCCCCCAGTTGGGGAATTCCGAATAAAGGCCATTCCGTGCGAGAGGGGTAAAAAGTCTCTAATAGACGAAGAAAAAGGACCTTCGGTTAAGTCTGCAACCATCTTAGTTTTAAACCGATTGCCGTTTGACACCCACAATTCAAATCCATAAGACTGTGTTTTGTCATGAGCATTAAAAAAAATATAATGTTCTGTAGAGACAATTGGGGTGTTCACGACTACATCCGAAGAAACTATATCAGATTTCTTAACCTCTAATGTTTGTAAATCCAATTCATATAAAACGCTCTTTAATGAATAGAACATTACATCGTTTAGAAACGCCGCCTTATGAACGTTAATGAAATTGTTCAATGCCAGCAATGTGACAATATTCGAGCTGGAATTAGGAATTTTATAAATGTGGTAAAGTTTGTTAATGTCATTGAATGATTCAATTAGTAGCATGTCATCATGCCCTCTAATTATAAAACCATCAGTGGTGCCTTGAGGTAATTCGAATTCTTTAATCTGATTCTCCGTAAATATACCAGAATGTAGATTGGCTGCATTAATGGGCAATAGTTTTGTTGAAAAATAAGAACTATGAACCTATTAAATTTTATTGAAGAATTTCCGACCGAGGCA
>JBLING010000300.1:0-3572 GCA_047639155.1 bacterium | reverse complement strand
CATTTTCATTGCCATCTCCCCTGATTCAATTCTACTTATAGAATTAAGATCGTCAACCAATTCAATTAAGCGATCAACACTATTTGACGCTTTGTTCAAAAACGTGTAATTCACTTGAGGGTCTGACAGCGCTCCCTCTAACAAGGTATCAATGTAGCCTTGCATTTGAAATATTGGTGTTTTAAGTTCATGAGAAAGGTTGCCGACAAACTCTTTCCTGAAAGATTCTTGTTCTTTCAAAAGTGCAATTTCATCCTTCCTTGCTTTCGCCCAATTTGACACATCATCAGACACTTGCTCAATTAGGTTGTCATTGCTCTGCCCCACCAAATGTTGGGTGTTGGATTGATGGATGCTTTTATATATAATTTTGATTTTACGGTAGATAAACCGCACTAGAAGTAAACGGATTACATAATAACTTATACCAAACGTCAAAACAAACAGTAGCAGGGAGTAGCCTGGATTTACCCCATACATGATGGCGAAAACAAAGGGAACAATCGACGACAATAGTGCCGATATTAATGCAATTTTACTTGGGGAAGAGTTCGTATTCAATAATCAAAAATAGGAAAACAATTGAGGTAATAGACGATTGGTGCTTTAACCGACAAATTTGTACCCTACGCCTTTGACGGTTTCAATCTTTGAATCTCCGATTTTTTCGCGAATCTTTCTAATGTGCACATCAATTGTTCTGTCAACGACAAAAACATCCGTCCCCCATACTTTTTGCAAGATTTTCTCTCGGGTAAATACTTTCGCGGGCTTTGATGCGAGTAAATAAAGTAAATCGAATTCTTTTCGTGGTAAATTCAATCGTTCTTCGCCCAACTTTACTATGTGCTCATTTGGGTCTATAATCAAATTATTATTCGTTAATACAACACTCGTATCAGATTCGTTCTGTGCATTTTGACGCTTCATGATAGAGTGTACTCTACTAATCAACGCGCGCGGTTTAATGGGTTTTATAACGTAGTCATCTCCTCCTGCATCAAAGCCAGCAATTTCAGAATATTCTTCGCTCCTAGCCGTTAAAAACATAATGAATGAGCGGTTTAATTCTTCGTTTTCCCGAATCTCTCTGCAAGCCTCAATGCCATCTAATTCGGGCATCATGACATCCATAATAATGAGATCAGGTTCAAACGACTTAGCCGTCAACACTGCCTCTCGTCCAGAATAGGCTGACTGTACTTCATAACCTTCTTTTTCTAGATTGTAGCGGATTAACTCGACAATGTCAACTTCATCATCTACAACAAGTATTTTAGAACTCATAGGTTATTTATATACCCGCAAGTACGTAAACTTCATTCGAAATTATTCCAATCCAACGTTATGAAATAGTTAATTGAATAATTCTGAAAGTTTTGATTCTAATGCTGGTCCTCTTAAATCTTTGCCAATTATTCGACCGTTTTGGTCCAAAAGGAAAGTTTTAGGAATTCCAGTTACCTCATATAATGCTGCTGCTGAGCTCTTCCACCCCTTAAGGTCGCTTACGTGAGTCCAGGTAAGACCATCCTGAGTAATAGCCTGCTTCCATCTATCCGCACTATTGTCTAAAGAAACACTGTAAACCTCAAATCCTTGATTGTGATACTTCTTATATACTTTTACCACATTGGGGTTCTCAGCGCGACACGGTCTGCACCATGAAGCCCAGAAATCAATAAGTACTATTTTACCTTGAAGCGATGAAAGCTTCACTAATTCGCCTGTAGGGCTTGTTAACTCAATTTCGGGGGCTTGACCACCAATGTCCAATGCACCAATGGACGATACTCTTTGGGCCAATCGATCTGCAAATAACGAATTTGGGGCGTCTGCTTGTAATCTAGTTAGCGCATTATCCAACAAGGAAACATTTGCTTTCTGAACAACATAAGTTACAGCGAAATAAGTTGCTGGCCCACCTTTTTGGGTCGTAACAAAATTACTTATATCTAAATTCATTTTGTCTTGAAGTATCTTGGCTTGTTCATTGTAAGCCTTTATTGTGCTGTCGCCAGCTTCACGTGGATTCAAGTCTTTGTATTGTTCTTGAAATACATAACTAGACTTATTGTTGTTTAAGTAGATATCGTAAAGTTGTTTAAGCTGGTCATTTTGCTTGTCCCCTTTAACTTCTGTTCGGATAAACTGTTCCACTTCAAGGTTCAACTCTAGAATCAAACCGTTCTCCAAAATAACTGGTACTCCAGGAGGTTGCATAGAGTTAATGGTCACATAATAGAACATGGTTGTGTCGGCATTTGCCTCTATTCTATACTTGCCCTTATCATCTGAACGGACAGAATCAATAAAAGTCAACTGACCTCCTTCTAGCTTTTGTAAAACGACAAGGTCTCCTGCATTAGATATTTTGCCCTTTAAAATAAACCCACCGTCTTTTGGCTTTTCAAGGTTCGATTCTGTGGCCGTTGCTTCTTGAGTATTATCCTCTACAGAAGTAGACTCATTGGCTGCAGTTTGATTTCCACAACCTACCACGGCAATTGCCGATACTAAAAGGGTTATGATTAATGTTGTTACTCTGTTTCGATTTGTAAGTCGTTTCATATTTCTTATTTAACAAAAAAGATGCCTAATTGTGTTAGTCTCCTAAGGCCTCTTTTAATTTATGTGTTGCAAGTTTCGGATCTGCTTTTCCTCCGCTACGTTTCATTACTTCTCCCATAAACAATCCCAACAAGCCTTTTTTACCTTGTTTATAAGCTTCTACCTTATCTGGGTAGGCTGCTAATGATTCTGTTATCAGTCCATCAATAAAGTCGCCGTCGCTGTTTTGAATAACGTTTAATTCTTTAGCGAGTTGAACGGCTGTCTTTTCTGGGTTTTCAACTAAAGCTGGAAATAAAGTTTGTTCCCCAACTGCATTGCTTATAACGCCTTCGTCAACAAGACGAATTATTTCGGCTATTTGTAACGGCTTCAATGCAAAATTTGACAATTCCATTGCATTTTTATTTAAATAGCCCTTCACTGCCCCCATCAAATAATTAGCGGCAGCTTTATAATTCTTTGTATGCGCTAACATATTGATGTAATAACTGGCCACTTCTTTGCTTTCCGTAATTACCGACGCGTCATAATGCGATAGACCATAATTCTGGGTAAACTCCAAATACAATTCTTCTGGAAGTCGAGGCATGTTCGCACGGGTCTCTTCTATCCATTCCTTTGTTATGATCAATGGCGGCAAATCAGGCTCAGGGAAATAGCGGTAATCAGTTGCTACTTCTTTAGCACGCATTGAAAACGTCACCCCTTTTACAGCGTCAAAACTTCTCGTTTCTTGCAATACCGCTATATTCTTTTCGATGCTTTCAATCTGTCGTTCTGTTTCAAATTCTATTGCCTTACGGACATTGCTAATGGAGTTCATGTTTTTCACCTCCACCTTTGTACCGAATTCACTAGCTCCCTTTAACATAACGGAAATGTTAGCATCACAACGAAGAGAACCCTCTTCCATATTACCATCACAAACATCAAGATATCTTACTAGCTTGCGCACTTCACTTACAAAAAGTCCCGCCTCTTCACCTGTTTTAATAACG
>JBLING010000299.1:0-3602 GCA_047639155.1 bacterium | reverse complement strand
CTTTGGGTCTGGCAATAATGGCCGTTTTTTAGCGCTCGACTTTCTCATTATTTCTTAGGTCTTTTTGCTCCGTATTTACTTCTTCTTTGTGTTCTCCCGTCTACACCCGCAGTATCCAATGCTCCACGAACGATGTGGTACCGAACTCCAGGTAGATCTTTTACTCGACCTCCACGCACCAATACAATACTGTGCTCTTGCAAGTTGTGACCTTCACCTGGGATGTAAGCATTCACTTCTTTTCCGTTGGTAAGACGCACTCTCGCTACTTTTCTCATAGCCGAATTCGGCTTCTTAGGAGTTGTTGTGTACACACGTGTACAAACACCTCGTCTTTGTGGGCACGAATTCAAAGCTGGCGACTTACTTTTCGTCGTACTTGAAACCCGTCCTTTCCTTACTAATTGCTGTATTGTAGGCATATTATTCTCTGTCCGTATTTTTAAAAGGAGTGCAAAGGTAGTTTTTTGACACAATTAATCAAACGTTGTTTAATAAATTTTTAACAGGTTTTGCCCCCCTTTTCAACAACTGTAAAAATTAGTTAGAAAATTACATCTGTTTTGGATTTTCATCGCTCAATTACTGAAAAGCTGGGCATTTCTCTGAGCCTCTAAGATTACTGAAAAATTGACCAATTTTAGTTGAATTCGCATCCTGTTTTCCAATCGCAAGACTATAAGTAATTTGGATGAACCCATAATTGTCATTATTTGATGAATTCCCCCGATTAGAATTTGCTGTTGCTGGTCCGTCAAGTTGCCTATCACTCAACGCTGCTGAAGTAGTTCCACGTTCCTCCCTTAATATATCTGTTTGGTAATACGTTCCACATACATCATCAATATAGTCCGTATACGATTTACGCATCGATAGCTCTATCCCCAAATAGTTCTTTTCACCAATATTCTTTCGATATCCAACTCCAATAGGTAGAACCAAGACTGAAGTGGATACAACTCTGTGCCCTATGGTTGCAGTTCATGCCACTCGCCACTCAACTCTGCCTTCGGGTTAAATTTCATAATACCAATCCCACCGAAAGCATATATCTCTGACGTTGCCATCTTATTATGCCCAAAGTGGGCAAGATTGATAATAACAATTTCAGGAGTTAATGTTAACTCATAGACTACAGACTTAAAGCTCAGATTTCGACTGAATCGCCCTGGATCTTCACTAAACGCGTCACTACCGTACACTTGTGCGAAACTAACATCACTTCTCAATGCAATGTGATTGTATAATTGAACTTAAGTCCCAAGGAGATGTTAGGTCGTAACGATTGAACATCATAATCAAAAAAGCCATCCTTACGTGCCCCTTAACTCGCGCCAAGGTCCCCAAAAAAGAAAGTACCCCAATGGCACCTTTTGCCTCTAAAGAACTTCTAGAATAGGCAATTACTTGCGACTGAACTTGAGTTACCCAAAACATACATAAGCTGAATACAAGTTTTATACCATGTTGCATATGGTTCAATGTGATAGGTGGTCACGTCTCATTAACGACTACCAAAGTTAAGACATATTAAAGTGCTGATAAGAAGCACATGTATGTAAAACTCCAATCGTAGTTGATTAAATTGAATCTTTATCGAGATTTTTAATGTAACGATTGCGTTATTGTCTAGTGGAAACTTCAGAAAGCACCGTAATCAGTGAAATGCTGGACACTTTTCCTTCCCCTTAAGTCTAAAGAAGAATTTTTCATTTTTTGATGCACTTGCATCTTGTTTTCCAATACTTCGACTATAGGTTAGTTGAATAAAACTATAGTTGTCGTTGCTCTTTGGATTTCCCCGACCAGAAAAAGATTGCGCTGGCTCACTTAAGCTCCGATCGCTAAGCAAAGCCGCTGTTTCACCACGCTCCTCAAACAGTGCATCTGTATTGTAATAATCAGTACTTACGTCATCTATATAATCTGTAAATGATTTTCGCATGCTAAGTTCGATACCTAGATACGATTTACGACCTATATTTTTTCGATACCCCACTCCAAACGTCACCACCCAAGATTGCAAGCTATACAACTCTGTTCCAGGACGCAGACCTTGCCCTTCTTTCCCTAATGGCTGCAGGTCGTACCAAACACCGTTTAATTCCGCTTGTGGGTTCAACTGTAAAATGCCAAATCCGACAAAACCATATATCTCAGAAGTTGCGGTTTTCTTACGTCCTAATCTAGCAAAATGTAAAACAAATTCTGGAGTAAACGAAAGCTCATAAATGTCGGATTTAAAACTCAAATTACGATCAAATCTACTTGGATCACCGCTATACGCATCACTTCCCATTACTTGGGCGAAACAGACATCTGTTCTTATGGATATTTTATTGGTTAAATTAAACTTTAATCCAAATGATGTGGTTGCGCGCATTGACTGAACATCGTAATCGAAAAAACCATCTTTTCCCTCACCGTGGCTTCCTCCTAAATCTCCAAAAAACATCGTTCCACCAACACCTGCCTTAAATTCAAGCGCGTTTCTTTTATAACTAATAATTTGTGCGGAAACTTGAGTTAGAGAGCCTAACTCAAACAATAGGCATAACGCCAATATTCTTGAATAAAATTTCATCTTGAAGTATAGTAGTAGTTGCACTTCTTGCGAAACGCCAACAGAAATATAACGAAACAAAACGATTTAACAAGGTTAAACCCTTAGCAACAAGGACTTAAGATTAACGATACGTTACTTCCTTTACGGCTTCAACAATGCGATGAACATTTGGAAGGTATGCCTCTACCAATGTAGGTGCATAAGGCAATGGCACGTCACGACTTGTTACTCTTGCAATCGGAGCATCTAAATAATCAAACGCATGTTTCTGAACACCATACGTAATTTCGGAAGATATGCTCGCAAGCGGCCACGCTTCCTCTACGATTACCAGTCGGTTCGTTTTCTTAACACTTGCAACGATTGTTTCTATATCCAATGGTCGTACTGATCTTAAATCTATTATCTCAGCTGAAACGCCGTCTGCCTTTAAAGCTTTATCAGCGTCTTCTAAAACACGCATCATTTTGCCAAAAGAAACAATTGTTACGTCTGAACCTTCTTGAACAATATGTGCTTGCCCTATTGGCAATAAGTATTCCTCTTCAGGTACTTCCCATTTCAAACCATACATCTGCTCACTTTCCATAAAAATAACAGGATCGTTATCTCTGATGGCGGTCTTTAACAACCCTTTGGCGTCATACGGATTTGATGGAACAACGACCTTTAGACCTGGTGTATTTGCATACCAGTTTTCAAAGTTTTGAGAGTGTTGAGCGCCCAATTGACCTGCACTACCTGTTGGCCCTCTAAAAACCATCGGGCAAGTAAACTGTCCGCCACTCATGGAATTCATTTTTGCAGCCGAGTTGATCACTTGATCTATCGCAACAAGAGAAAAGTTAAACGTCATGAATTCTACAATCGGTCTAAGTCCATTCATTGCGGCACCTACGGCGATTCCGGCAAATCCCAACTCAGCGATTGGTGTGTCAATTACACGCTTTTCACCAAATTCTTCCAGCATACCTTGACTGACCTTATATGCACCATTATATTCTGCTACTTCTTCTCCAATCAAAAAGACTTTCTC
>JBLING010000298.1:0-3638 GCA_047639155.1 bacterium | reverse complement strand
AGAACAATGAAAAAAAGAAGAAAGCAACACCTGTTGCAAAGATTAAATTTATGACTTAATTTTCACTATCTCTGGTGAACATTAGTTTGAAGACTTACAGGTGATAGGATTAGGTAATGATTTTAATGCGGAAAGTAAGGTCATAGAAAGTACCGTAGGTAAAGAATATCAACAGGCCAAGGTGAAGTATTGGAAAAAAGAATTCTCAAAACGGTTTGGTAAACGAAAGTCAAAAGTTCAAGAAATACGTAAGAAACTGAAATTAAAGCTTAACAAATTGGAACTTAAAGGAGAAAATATCAATAGATATATGAGGGTTATTCGAAAACTAGAGAAACGCAATGGATTGAATTAATTCTGTGAACAACCCCTTCGGTGTTTTACCTATGTTTTACCCGCAAACAAAAAAGCCTTACAAGTACTTGACTTGTAAGGCTTTACGTCTTTTATTTGTGACCCTGCCAGGATTCAAACCTGGAACCTTCTAATCCGTAGTCAGATACTCTATTCAGTTGAGCTACAGGGCCGTTAAAGGGGTGCAAAGATAAAACGCTTTGGATAATATTCCAGTGTTTTTGTGGAATAGATTAATTTATCCCTGTAACCGTAATATTCATCTAACAATTCTCTATTCAGCATTATTAGTCCAACGCCTTATATATCTTTGTTTGCAATCTGATACAATGAGAAAATACATTCTAATTTGGCTTTTGCTTGCAAGCGCCAATATAACTTTCGCTCAAATTGAATACCATTTTTCTGGTTTCATCACTTCCAACGAAACTGGCCGCCCACAATCCAATGTGCGCATATCCGTATCGTCTGATTCAGTGGAAACAACTACAAACGCAGCTGGGTTTTTTAACCTAATTCTATCCGTTGACTCTTTTGAAGCCTTCCTAGAAAAGTCTGGCTTTGAGGAAACCAAACTTAAAGTGACGATTCGCGACGTCAAATCCTCTCTCATTATGCCCTTGACTGACATGTCCAGAGGAGCGCCCAAAACCAAAAAAATAACAGCAAACGAAGCTGGATTATTCGATATACCCCTCAAACCTTTTTTTAATACGGAATACACGCATTACACACCTAGTTCCTTCACGGATCTAATAATTGCCGATGTTGAATCTGACAAAATCGTTATGGATCGATCGGAATTGGATGCCATACCTTTTATATTTTCTGAACCTGATGTTTCAAAAGCCTTGCAAATTCATCCAGGGGTAGACTTTGCCACTGATGGGTACAGCGATATGACTGTGCGGGGTGGTGGTCTTGGTCAAAATCAAATACTATTAGATGGGACACCTGTTTATGGTTTAGGACATTTTGAGGGATATATATCAAACTTTAGTAGCAATATGACCGAAGAGGTGGTACTGTATAAAGCGGCTTTCCCAGCAAGATACGGCGGGCGCCTATCAAGTGTAATGGATGTAAAGTCAAGTGCTGGAAACGCTGAAGACGCTACCGTTAATATGGCTATTAGTCCTGTGTTAGGGAATTTTAACATTGGTCTACCCCTTGGAAATGGAAATGCAATCGGTGTTAGTTTTAGACGCTCCTACATCGATTTACTTTTTCAAGTTCCAGACCAGCAATTGTTCTTTCGCGATTTCAATACAAAACTCGACCTGAACTTAAATGATAAAAACAAATTAACGCTGAGCTATTTCAGCTTAAAGGATAAGATTCAACTTTCTGGTTCCGAGTTTAATGATAGCATGCCCAACGTAAAAGAACTCGACTTCAGTTTTGATGTAACCCTAAAGAACCAAACAGCATCAGGGAATTGGCTGCACATATTCGATAAAAAAACTACCGCGAATTTCTCAGCATACTATACCAATTACTCGAATGGAATTGTATTAAAAGAAACGGACTATACCGCACCAATCGGATCAAACGCAATTAGTGATTATACGGTACGTTTCTCGGCGGGGGAAATTGGGGCACAGGCAGATATTGAGCATCGAAAAAATAAAAAGATGCTCTTGCGCTATGGTTTGCAAAACAGGCTTCACTTAAACAACTCCGGGTCACTGGTAGACAAACGATACACGATTGATGGTGATTTAATAACAGATGACCAATATGGCGATACAGTGATACAAATGGGCATTGAAACATCTTTGTATATTGAAGATGAGTATCGATATAGCGATAAGCTTTCTTTTAACGCTGGGCTTAGAGCTACATTGTATTCGTATCACGACTTTACCCGTGTATATCCAGAACCCCGTTTTTCCGGTCGCTATTTGTTATCGAAGTCGGCCTCACTGAAATTTTCATACGCAAGAATGCACCAGTTCATGCATTTGTACAATACGGATGGTGTTGCAACCGACAATTTCGTGGTTTACCTTCCCGCTGGCGAAAAACTTAAACCTCAATCCAGTGATATCATTTCTTTTGGATATCATTCCCGACCCAATAAACGTCTTCGTTTTTCGAGTGAGGCGTATTACAAGTTGTTAGGAAATCAACCCATTTTTTACGCTGCCGATTTGTTTGATCGTGGCGATATGGAAGCGAACTCACTTGTGGGGACTGGTGTTGTAGTGGGATTAGAAAATAGTATTAAATATATTGGCGATAACATGATGTTTTGGGCAAGTGCCACTTTCTCAAATGCCACTAGAAAGTACGATGAATTGAATAGGGGAGAGTCCTTTTCCTTCGACTACGACAGACGTGTAATTGGCAAAATTGGCTACATTATGAACCTAGATAATTTTGTATTTTCTGTGATTGGTGTTGGCGCCACAGGGAATCCGTTTACGTTACCAACTTCAAAATATCGTGACATTGACGGAGGTGTTGTTTTAGCATATGATGAGATTAACAACTATCGGTCAACACATCATGCACGCATTGATGCAAAATTCGAATGGCATTTTTCCGATGAAGTCCAGAGCATTGAACTAATGGTATACAATCTACTAGGCACACGAAACATTCAATCCATTTATAGCGAACGTGACACTAGCACAACCACGTATAAATACACTGCGTTTACGAATTCTAGTTATCCGTTTTTCCCATTCATCACTTACCGCGTAAAGATTTAGTCATGAAGAAATCATTAAAATATATATCAATAGTTTTTCTGGCGATAGCCATTCAATCCTGCAACAGTGCAGAACCAATTCCAGAAAACGAGTTGCCGAGCTTTCAATCTAAACTTGTAGTGAATTGTGCACTGAGCAACATCGAACCAATTGAAATTAAAGTTAGCGACAATGCTGGGGCTTATTCAAACGACTTACCCTCTGTATATAGTGACGTTCAAGTTTCTTTAAAAGCGGATGGAAGTACGGTTTCTATGGTTTACAACAGCGTGAGTCGTAGTTTTAAATCAACCCAAAAGGCAATATCCGGTAAAACATATGCGCTTGAAGTGAAAGATCAAGCTGGAGAGAAACAAACAGTGTTTGCACGTAGTTTTATTCCGGAGAAAGTCTTTAATAAAAATGTCGGATATGTTGAAAATGGGGGAGTTGATATAGATGGAAGACCATCGGACTTGTTGTCCATAGAGTGGACAGACCAGGCTGGCAGCAACTACTACATGCTGCATTTTTACTATTACAGTGTAACCGTTGATCTATTCGTTCCATTTGATTTTACAATTAACG
>JBLING010000297.1:0-3646 GCA_047639155.1 bacterium | reverse complement strand
CTTTTGGAATGTCGACTTGATGATTCGCAACAAGTATCAAATTTGATTGCCAAAGTCAAACCTGATATAATTTACAATTTAGCTGCTCAAAGCTCCGTCGGAGAGTCTTTCTCTACACCCCATGAGTCTATATTATTTAATGTACACTCTACCTTAAATATCTTAGAAAGTATAAGATTAACCAGTCCTGAAACGAAGCTATATCAAGCAACAAGTAGTGAAATGTACGGGTCAGTAGCATATCTTCCAATAACTAAAAACACAATGTTACATCCACAAAGTCCATATACAGTTTCTAAAGCAGCATGCCATCATCTTGTGAGAAATTATCGTGAGCCATATGACTTGTTTGCCTGTTCTGGGATTTTATTCAATCACGAATCAGTTTTAAGGCGTGATAATTTCTTTATTATGAAGGTGATAAAAACCGCATTGGATATTAAACATGGCAGAGCCAATGAACTTAGAGTAGGGAATATTGATATTAAGCGAGACTTTGGTTATGCACCCCATTATGTAGATGATATGGTTAAAATGATGCATCAAACAACGCCGTCCGACTACATAATCTGCAGTGGCGTTTCTGTCACATTACGTTCCATTATTGAACATGTATTTGACTGTCTTGGCATTCAGCATGATAGAATTATAGTAGACTCAAAATTCTTTAGACCATCAGATATTGATGACATCTATGATTCAAATGATCGAGCGCATTCAGAATTGAAATGGGAATACGACACTCCGTTCTTTAAAGTTATGGAGGGAATATTATACGAATACGAATCAAATTTCTATGAAGCCTAGTATCCATTTCTTTCAACGGAAAAGAAGAGAAGGTAAGAACTTTAGTCTCGAGCAGGTATTTGAAGGCCTCAGGACTCGTATTTCTGATTCATTTACCGTCAAACTTATCACTGCGCCATACATTAGTTCTGGTGTCATAAAACGTTTCCTGAATACCGTTCTAGCTGTTGGTAAGCAAGGTGATATTAATCATATTACGGGAGACATCAATTATGTAAACCTGTTACTTAATAAAAAGAAGAACGTTTTGACAATATTGGATTGTGGTGTTCTTCATTCGGTTGGTGGAATTAAAAAATGGATAATTAATCTTATTTGGTACAAACTTCCAGTAAAAATGAGTACAATCGTTACTGTCATTTCAAATGCAACCAAGGTAGATTTGATGCTTCACACTGGTTGTAATCCAGATAAATTAAAAGTAATTTACGTCCCAATTTCTGATGACTTCAAACCGGTCCTAAAACAATTTAACAGTTCAAATCCACGCATATTACAAATAGGTGGTGCACCTAACAAAAACCTATCACGCTTAATCGAAGCCGTCACTGGTTTAAATTGTGTCCTTGCTATAATTGGAACAATTTCAGAAGACAACGTGAAATTGTTAAAAGAGCATAATGTTGCTTACGAAAATTATGTCGGGATACCATTTGCAAGAATTATTGAGGAATACAGTAAGTGTGACCTTTTGTTCTTTGCATCAACATTTGAAGGTTTTGGAATGCCAATATTAGAGGCACAGGCTACTGGACGGCCTGTTATAACATCAAACATTTTATCTATGCCGGAAGTTGGTGGTGATGCAGCACTATACGTTGACCCATATTCTATTAGTGACATTCGAAATGGCATTGACGAAATTATCCAAAACGAGTCATATCGTGAGCGTCTTATACAACTGGGATTAGATAATGTGAAACGTTTTGATCCAGCAGTTATCGCGTCACAATATATTGGCGTTTATAACCAGTTACTTCAACACTAATGTTTAAAAAGTATTACCGACTAATAATTATTGTCTTCTCCTTCACCTTATCAGGATTACTTGTAACATGGTATTCACAAAATAAGTTTGATGCAGAAAATTTCGCGCTCGGCAATGCTACTTCGTCTCACTTTGCAAGTGTCAAGGGTTTCCCTATTCACATTAATAAGCTTAACGACACTGCAGTAAGTCAACTTAAATCGGGTTACGTTCATAGTGAAAAAGAATCTGTTTTTTTGATTCTAGGTAATTCACAAACACATAGTATTAATCAGTTACAAGAAGGACAAAACACATACGTTTTAAACCTACACGAAAAAGACACAACCCGGTATGTAATTTGCCACAGTATTCAAAATGCTAGTATGCAGTACTTTTTATTATCTCTATCATATATATCTGACGAGTTTAACGTTTCAAAAGTTCTATTACCCGTTTTCTTTGACGATTATAGAGAGGATGGAATAAGGCCACTGTTTTATGAATCTATTGTTTCAGAAATGTATCAAGTGGACACAACATTAAATCCAGTAGTTCAAACGATAAACCGAGAGATAGAAGGTTTTAATCAAACTGAGGTAGTTACTACTAAAAAAAGTAGTAAGTCAACCCAAGATATAACAGAACATTTCTTGGACAGTTCATTAGCTGCAAATATGAAGACTTGGGCAGCTCGACCAAATTTTCGAGGACAATTATTTGCAAATTTGTATCATCTTAGAAATAGCGCATTTGGAATAAACGCCCAATCAGTTAGACAAAAAATACCAGCTCGCTACCAGAAGAATATGGACTGTTATCGAGCCATTTTGGAATTATGTAGGAAAAAACAAATCGAAACTTTGGTCTACATCCCTCCTATTCGAAATGATGTAGCAATTCCATACAATGTAGACGACTACAATACATTTAAAGATGAAATCCAATCAATTGCGGACTCTACCGGTAATACTCGATTTGTGAATTTGGAAAGCCTAGTTCCAGGAGAATATTGGGGAATGAAAGCGTCTACTAGCAACAGTAAAGAACTGGAATATGATTTTATGCATTTTCAATTTAAAGGTCATCAATTACTAGATTCAGCCTTAAGCAAACACCTCGATTTCCAGCAATAGCCAATGCTCTTTAACTCAGTAACATTTTTACTCTTTTTAGGAATTGTTGTCTGTCTATATTGGATTCTAGGGCGAAAGGCACGTACGCCAATGCTGTTTATCTCGAGCTTGGTATTTTACGGTTTTTGGCGATGGGATTTCCTTGGTCTTATGTTGTTTTCTACAATTCTTGACTATTTCATTTCACTGAAACTAGAAACCACCGAGAATCAAAACAAACGAAAAACCCTTTTAATGGTAAGTTTGGTTGTCAACCTTGGACTTCTGGTCGTATTCAAATATCTCTTCTTTTTTACTGAAAACATAAATTCCGTAATGTCATTTCTCGACGCAAACGGTCGCATAGTCCCATTAAAACTAATACTGCCCTTAGGAATCAGCTTTTATACATTTCAAACTATTTCTTATACCATTGACGTATATCGCAAGCACCTAAAACCTGAAAAGAACTTTTTCTTATATGGGACATTCGTAACCTTTTTTCCTCAATTAGTAGCAGGCCCAATTTTACGCGCTTCAGAGGTAATGTTACAACTATTGAATCGCCCAAGCTTTAAAATATCATATATCATCGAAGGAAGCAAACGAATACTTTATGGATTGTTTCTAAAAGTTGTTTTAGCAGACAACATAGCCCCTCTTGTCGACGCAGGCTTTGCCCAAAGTGCGGCATCATTGACTGCACTTGATGTTGCCATGTTGGCTTTCATGTTTGGTTTTCAAATTTATTTTGATT
>JBLING010000296.1:0-3648 GCA_047639155.1 bacterium | reverse complement strand
ACATCAAGCTATCAACCAACCAAATCAAACCCGAACTGACTGTGAGTGCCACTAAAAAAATTGAAAAATAATTAGCCATCTATTTACCTACCTTTAACAGAGCTAAAAAGGCTTCCTGAGGCAGTTCTACGTTACCGACTGACTTCATACGTTTCTTTCCATCCTTTTGTTTCTGCAATAGTTTTTTCTTACGACTGATATCACCACCATAGCACTTGGCGGTAACGTTTTTACGTAATTGCTTTATGGTACTGCGAGCTACTATCTGATTACCAATAGCGGCTTGGATGGCAATATCGAACATTTGTCTGGGGATGAGCTCTTGCAGTTTCTCTACTAACTGACGGCCGCGGGTCACCGCATGGTCTTTGTGAGTAATCATGGCAAGGGCGTCAACACGTTCGCCATTAATCAAAATGTCTAAACGCGACATTTCAGCCGTTTGAAAACGCTTGAAATTATAGTCAAGAGACGCAAAACCTCGACTCGTCGATTTTAATTTATCGAAGAAGTCCATCACCACTTCAGCCATGGGCAAATCGTAACTTACGGCAACTTGATTACCGTGATAAGTCATACTGGTTTGCATGCCACGTTTTTCAACACACAAAGTCATGACATTACCAATATACTGCTGTGGCACTAAAATATGTGCTTCAACTATAGGTTCATGAACTTCTTCAATGTCATTAACGGCTGGTAATTTTGAAGGGTTATCAACATAGATAGTTTCCCCTTCTTTGGTGACTACTTCATACACCACAGTAGGTGCAGTGGTAATCAAATCCAGATTGTATTCACGCTCCAAACGTTCCTGGATGATTTCCATATGTAACATACCTAGGAAACCGATACGAAAACCAAAACCCAGTGCAGATGAACTTTCTGGCTCAAAAAACAAAGATGCATCATTGAGGCTTAATTTTGCCAATGCATCACGAAAGTCTTCATAGTCATCAGAACTAATAGGGAACAAACCTGCGTATACTTGAGGTTTGACCTTTTTAAAACCTGGTAGGGCTTCAGTGGCAGGGCGCTTCGCTAAAGTAATAGTGTCTCCAACAGGGGCCCCATTAATTTCTTTTATACCGGCAATAATAAACCCTACTTCACCGGCTCTTAACACCCCTGTATCTTTTGCTTTAGGAGTGAATATACCCACTTTATCTGCTTGATGAATGCCACCAGTCGTCATGATTTTAATCTTGTCATTCTTATGTAACTCACCTTGCATAATTCGTACAAGAGATACAACACCCTGGTAATTATCAAACCAAGAATCAACAATTAAAGCCTTTAACGGCGCATCAATCTCACCATCTGGTGGCGGTATTTGGCGTACAATAACTTCTAGTACATCCTCTATTCCAATACCTGTTTTAGCAGAACAGCGCACTGCATCGATAGCGTCGATACCCACTATATCTTCAATTTCCTCAGCAACACGGTCGGGTTCAGCTTGTGGCAAATCGATTTTATTGATTATAGGCACTACTTCCATATTCAAATCAATGGCGGTATAACAATTTGCCAATGTTTGCGCCTCAACCCCTTGGCCAGCATCTACTACTAGAAGCGCACCTTCACAAGCGGCAAGAGAACGTGATACCTCATAAGTAAAGTCCACATGTCCAGGCGTGTCTATGAAATTTAACTGATAAGTCTGACCATCTTTTGCGGTGTAGTTGAGCGTGACGCTTTGCGCTTTGATTGTGATACCCCGCTCCTTTTCAATATCCATTGAGTCGAGGACTTGTTCAGACATCTCTCTGCTGGTCAATCCTCCGCAATGTTGGATCAAACGATCAGAAAGAGTTGATTTACCGTGGTCTATATGAGCAATAATTGAGAAGTTACGTATGTGCTTGTGTTGCATAGATTTTTAGAAAATTACCAAGTGGTTTTGTTTCCAAGCAACTAGTTAAACTAAGAACAGCCGCTATAGTATGGGACAAAAAATTAAATAGGATTCAATTTTACAGTTTTATCCACCACTTTGCGACACAACAAGGACATTGTTTGTTGGTTATTGTAATAGAAAGTGCAACTTATACTTGTTTAACTTGGATATTATCTATTTCGATGGGGAAAACTTTAAGGATACGAGGATGAAATTCACCTTGATCAGAGTTACTTAAGAATCGCCGTACAAACCTAAAGGTCAAATAACTACAGATAGCAGAAAACAAAATCAACCATCCTTCTGCCATCAAACCAACTAAAGGAAAAATGGTTTGCCCTAGAAGTGCAGACAAAACAAGGGTAAATAAAGGTAAACAATACACCATAGCGGATGCTTTAAGTAAGTTTTCTTCTGGTATACCTAAACTGACTTTTTGTCCTACTTCAACTATATCATTTAATCGAAAACGTAAGGTTTCACGCTTAGTTGCAAACACTTTCGCAATTGCACCTGTTCCACAATTCGACTGAGCTTCACAACTACCGCAAGTAGACTTTATTTGTGTTTCAACCATTACAACTTGTTGAGAGTTCTGTTGCTCTATTGCACAAATCACTCCAATTTCTTCAATCATTTAGTTAATTCTTTGAATCGATTTAGCAATTGCATTAGCTGTTGCTGCTGGAAGTTTACCAATAATCGTTATATTAAGATCGCCATGTTCAATAGTTAATAGTGTGTCAGATTGTACTGTACCCACTAAATTTTCCTGAGACTTATTATCATATCGCTCTTGCAGATACACTGATACATCAACTAAACCATCACTTAACATAATGTATTCGATTACTTCTCCCGAACCAGACAAACGACGCAAGTCTCTTTTTATTATTGTCATACCTTTAGGAATATAACTGATTTTCCAAGGTGAATTGTGCGGTGTACTGGGACCAAAATTTACTACTTCTGGTAACATTCCAGGCTCGATTTTTGCGAAGAAGGGATCGGGGTCTTTGGTAACTTGTAAACTTGTTACTTGGATCTGCTCTAGAAGCTGAGCTTCTTGACCGAACATGTTCATTTTTAAGAGCAACCCAGTTTCTTGGTCAAGCCAGACATTTAAACCAAAACGACTTTTGTCTTTACTAATAATCCGAATTTGTTGTGCTGCACGACCCGCAATACGACTTCTTCCTACCAAAATAAATTCGTAAGCTAGCATTAACTTCTCAGGAAGTTGAAAAAATTCGCTAGGAAAAGGCCCATTTATGATAGATGATTGTAAGCTATAAGGTGGGACGTTAGGTTCAAAGTAACTCACTTTATCGCCGATACGAACAACTTCCCTACCCGGACCGTTCAGGAGATTAAGTTGTTCCATTTCAAGGCCATCTTTATTCACCCCGTGCCGCCAAAGATAGGGCTGGGAGTCCACACCGGGCTTCAACAAAATAAAGGAAATAGTGTAATTGAGAGACTTAACAGCATCGGACATCTTAGCTAACCATGCTTGGGCGCTGTCAGATGGATACGAGTTGTCAGACATTTCGCTAGTCGGTTCATCCTGAGCAGAAACTTGCAAAGGAACGAATATACATATCAACAGAATCAAGATGATTCTGATGGAAATTTTATTGAGGGGTGTTTTCAACAATGTCTGATTGCGCCTCTTCGTTTTTAATATCTACTCCCAGTATCGCAGATTTATCATTACTTAACTGAATAGTTTTAAAGCGTAGTTGTTG
>JBLING010000295.1:0-3659 GCA_047639155.1 bacterium | reverse complement strand
TCATATTTTTATACGCCATTTGAAACAACGCCACATCTACATACCCCTTTATTTTTTTGACTTTAAACCCCTGCTTAATACCTAGTTCTATATTATCTCCCGTTTCTGATTGAAGATTGTTATTTGGATACACTGAAATATCACCAACCGTGGTTTTAATATAAGATTCCCCGATTGTAGGAAAACGATAGCCTTGTCCGTAACTCGCACGGAAATAAGTTGCTTTTGCCAAGCCGTAATTCATCCCCGCACGAAAAACCGGTTTAGATTCTTTGTAATCGTTAAGGGCATAATTTTCATATCGTACCCCCAAAGAATAGGTCAACTTATTCCATTTGTGATTGAGTTGGCCATATAGTGCTTGATTTGTTGCTTTCTGAGTTCCAGTAAACAAAGGTGAATTGGTTACTGTCGATATAACAGTAGCCCCGTAAATCAAATCCATGTTGGCACTAATGGGTAAGGTCGATTGATAATCGGCATATAGCATTGTGCTTTTATTCGACTGATTGTTTGACGTGTCTCCGTTATCAACTTTGTTGTCGATGGACAACAAACGTGTTTTAATATTGTGCTGCCAGCCACTTTTTCCCTTGATGCTGAGGAAAGGGTCTATGCGAAATTTTAATCCTTTTGTAGTGGTTGTTTGGTCATCAAGTGCATTATAGGCACTGTCATAACTCTTCCAAAGCAAAAATGAACCATTATTCGTTGACAGTAAGTGTGTTCTGACACCAAATTGAATGTTTTCCTTTACGTTATATCTATAATCCAATCCGGCATGAATGCGTTTGTCAAAATCCCCAAATCTATATCCTTGATCATCGATGTATTCAAAAGTTGTTACAACATCACTTTTGCCATACTTCCTTAAGTCCGTTAATCGTATACCATTGGAATTCTGATTGTTATCAGTCCAATTTAAAGTATTTCTTGATGCATTTGCGTACCTCCCTGTGAACATAGTTAGTTTCGTTTGCGACTTCTGACTTGGCCATGAGGATCGAATATTTATCATACCGTTTAACGCCGAAGATCCGTATAATACTGAACTTGCTCCTTTCACAACTTCCATATTTCGAATATTGTCGGTGCTTATAAAATTCCATTGCACTTTCCCGGCATCACCACTTATTAATGGAATTCCATCCACGACCACAAGCGCCCTTGTACCCGCTCCATAACTCCACCCAGCTCCGTTCCGAATACTTATTTGCCCATCTGTCACAACAACTCCTGAAACTTGATTGACTATCTCATCAACCGTTACTGTGTTTTTATCGGTAATTAAGCTTGGGCTAACCGATTCAACTGAGACTATTTGGTTTTTCAATGCGCGTCCAACTTTATCAGAACCAATGATCGTTTGATCTAACATTGTTCCATAGGCATCCAAAAGGGTTATCCTCGAACCGTTGATGAAGCCGTTTGTAGTTAGTTCCAATGTTTTATAAGAAATGTGTTTTATTTCTAGCCTTTTGGCAGATGTGACAAGTCTAAATCGACCTAAGGAATCAGAGACAACGAAATTGCTCGCACTATCAAGGTCCTTAACTATAGCATCTGCTATCGGTTCTTTCGATTCGTTAACAATAAATCCATTTACCGGTCGCAATTGACTATAAGCTGCGCTGCTTACTAAAACAGCCACTATCATTAATATCGATTGTCTCATCATCCTATTTTTAACTAAATTCGTGTTGTACAAGTTTAATAAAAATATGCGACGCATTATTCTATTCATTACAGTGGTGCTTTTGGGGCTTTTAGGATATAGTCAAAATTGCATTTCGGATCAAAACATTAAAGACGTAGGCTTCCATCCAAAGACGATTGAACCAGCACATGTAGATTCTGCCTATAAGCAGGTTCTGCAAGTTAGAATATTTAAGGATACGTCTGTCATTTTGAATGGTAACCCGGTATTGGCCACAATAGATTCAATTGTAGTTACAGGTATTGGAGGATTGCCTTCTGGCTTTTATTATACGTGCGCCCATAAAAATTGTACGTTTATACCTGACTCTACCGGATGTGCTACTTTAGAAGGTACTGCCGCGAAGGGCGATGTTGGCCAGTATGATTTAGAAATTCAAATCACCATCTACGCCAAAATATTTGGCACCGTGAGTACGACTCAAAAAGACACGATACGACAGTTTACAATGATTGTAGATGATCTTAGTAGCGCAACCCAACACATTCAATCCTATTTAAACCTATATCCTAACCCATCTAACACGGGTCAGATAAATTTACCACAACAATTATTGCCTGAAATACAATCGCTTACTTGCACAAACACTATTGGCAAAATTGTTGATTATAAAATAGTTAATGGCAAAATTGTACTCACAAACAACGAAGCAGGTTTATACACTGTTACGGTTATAACAACTTCAGGCAAAACCTTTAGTGAGCGTGTTTTGTTTACCAATTAAAGGGTACAATATCATATGACACGTGTAGTAGTAGGTCTTTCTGGAGGGGTAGACTCGTCTGTAGCAGCGGCCTTATTGGTAGATCAAGGTTATGATGTAATAGGTGTATTTATGAAAAATTGGCATGACACCGATGCCACTATCAGTGATGACTGCCCGTGGGAAGAAGACAGTAAAGACGCGCTCATCGTTGCTGAAAAATTAGGCATCCCATTTCAAACCCTAGACTTAAGTGTAAGTTACAAAGACCGAATCGTGGATTACATGTTTTCAGAGTATGAAGCTGGACGAACACCAAACCCTGACGTACTTTGTAATAGAGAAATTAAGTTCGACGTATTTTTAGAAGCGGCATTATCTCTGGGGGCGGATTATGTTGCAACAGGGCATTATTGTCAAAAAGAGGTTGAGACAACCGCTGATGGCACCATGATGCGGTTAATCGCCGGTAAAGATTCTAAAAAAGATCAATCATACTTTTTGTGTCAAGTGAATCAAAATCAGCTCTCTAAGGCCCTTTTCCCAATTGGGCATTTAGAGAAAAGTGAGGTCCGGGAAATTGCAAAACAAAAGGATTTAATCACCGCAGGAAAAAAGGACTCTCAAGGCCTGTGTTTTATTGGAAAGGTTAGACTACCAGACTTCCTTCAACAACAATTAAAAATCAAGAAAGGAAATATTATAGAAATTGATGCAGATACTGATTTATATAAAAGTATATCGGTGGATGCAATACATGAAACCAAGTATACAGAATCAGATGGAAAAGTTGTGGGTGAACATCAAGGTGCCCATTTCTTCACAATCGGACAAAGAAAAGGACTGGGAGTTGGTGGAAAAACAGAACCATTATTTATTTTGGCAACGGACGTAAATACCAACACGATTTATGTTGGAATGGGCGAAAAACACCCAGGACTATCCCGTAAAGCTTTATTCATTTCAAAAAACGAAACTCACTGGGTACGACCCGATATGCGCCTAGAGTCTGGAAAGGAAAGACCATTTCTATGCCGCATTCGTTACCGACAGCCATTACAAAAAGTGACACTCAAAATGGTTGAAGATGGGCTAATCATTACTTTCGAAACCCCGCAAAAGGCGATAGCAGCTGGTCAGTTTGCAGCTTGGTACAATGGAACCGAGTTAATTGGAAGTGGTGTGATAAGCAGTTAATCAAATCGAAATCCAAGACGGATGTCGATTCTATGGTAACGC
>JBLING010000294.1:0-3667 GCA_047639155.1 bacterium | reverse complement strand
TTTGGGAGGTCAACTTGGGTAATATCTCCCGTGATAACGGCAGTAGAGTTAAAGCCAATGCGCGTTAAAAACATTTTCATTTGCTCTTTGGTCGTATTTTGAGCTTCATCTAAGATAATAAATGCATCATTGAGTGTTCTGCCTCTCATATAGGCGAGTGGCGCAATTTCAATGATTTGTTTCTCAATCAAGAATTCTACTTGTTCAACGCCAATGAGGTCATAGAGTGCATCATACATAGGGCGTAAATAGGGGTCTACTTTTTGGGCGAGATCTCCCGGTAAGAACCCTAAATTTTCACCTGCTTCAACAGCGGGTCGAACTAATATGATACGTTTTACAACATTGATCTCAAGCGCCGCAACAGCGCAAGCGATGGCAAGATAGGTTTTACCTGTTCCGGCAGGGCCAATGCCGAAGTTTATATCGTTTTCCTGAATGCGTTTTATGTAACGCTCTTGGTTGATAGTTCTGGGCTTAATAACGTGTTTTTTTGTTTGGACAATATATTGTTGTTCATATTTTTCTGTTAAAGGCGCATTTTCTTTTGATGCCGACTTAAATCCCTGTAATGCAACGTGGAGGTCATGATTATCAAAAAAGGTTTCAGTTTTTGTTTCTTGATAAAGTTGTAGAATAAAGTTATAGGCATCATTAATGGCAGTTTTAGGCCCTACAATTTTGAAAGTATGACCACGTTGAATGATTTCAACGGCAAGGTAATGTTCAATAAGGTGTAGATTATCATTCGTGTCACCACAAAGGACGGCTAAACGTTGGTTGTTAGTGGGCTCTAAATCGAATTGTACCGACTTCATATCGAGATAAGTTCTCCTTTTAATGAGTTGGGGAGGGCATCTGTAATCTTGACGGTGACAAATTCACTAATGAGTGATTCAGACCCTGGAAAATTAACGACGCGGTTGTTTTCAGTACGTCCAGCCATGACTTTTGGATCTTTCTTTGAAGGCCCTTCAACTAATATTTTTTGAGTAGAACCAACCATTTGACGGCTTATACGTAAAGCATTGTTGCTGAGCACTTCTTGAAGAGTCTTCAATCTTGCTTTTTTCACCTCCATTGGTGTGGTATCAATTAAATCGGCTGCAGGTGTTCCTGGACGCTTACTGTAAATAAAGCTGAAAGATTGGTCGAAGTCAACTTCTTTTACAAAGGCAATGAGTTTTTCAAAATCAGCTTCAGTTTCACCCGGAAACCCCACGATAAAATCAGAAGAAATGGTGATATCAGAGCGAACAAGTCTCAGTTTACGTACTTTCTGTTTAAACTCCAGAATCGTATGATTGCGTTTCATCGCAGCCAAAATTTTATCTGAGCCATGCTGAACAGGTAAGTGCAAGTGATTCGCTAATTCTGGAACTTCACCATAAGCTTCTATAAGCGATTGTGAAAATTCAACTGGATGTGAGGTGGTAAAACGAATACGGCCAACATTATCAATCGCGCTGATAAAATGGATTAACAGAGCAAGGTCTGCAGTGCCGCCATTCGCCATTTTTCCAAGGTAATGATTGACGTTTTGTCCAAGTAATGTGATTTCTTTGACGCCTTGCTCTGCAAGAGAGGCGCATTCCGCAAGAACATCCTCAAAAGGGCGACTGAATTCAGGCCCGCGTGTATAGGGCACAACACAGTAAGAACAATATTTATCGCAGCCTTCCATAATAGAAACAAAGGCTTTGACACCTTCTGCTTTTGGTTCAGGTAAGCAATCAAATTTCTCAATTTCTGGAAATGAAATATCTACAGAGGATTTCTCAGTATCTTTAGTTGATTCGATTAATTCAGGCAACCGGTGAATAGTTTGAGGCCCAAAAACTAAATCTACAAAGGGTGCACGTTTAATGATGTTGCTGCCTTCTTGTGAAGCAACGCATCCGCCAACACCAATAATTAGGTCTGGGTTTTTAACTTTTAACTTTCTCCAGCGGCCAAGTTCGTGAAAGACCTTTTCTTGGGCTTTTTCACGAATCGAGCAGGTGTTTAATAAAATGATATCTGCATCTTTTGCCGTATCGGTGGTGACAGTTTGATAGTGTTGATGTAGCACTTCTTTCATGCGAGAAGAATCGTATTCATTCATTTGGCAACCCAGTGTTTTAATATACAAGCGCTTAACAGGCTTGTCGGTGATTGCAGAACTTTTTTCAATTGGTGCAACTATGGTATCGTTCATATCTTTGTCCTGAGTTTATTTTATACAGAATAAATTGTGCGCGTAGGTTACATATTTTTGTGATGAAAAGCTAGTAAATAGCAAACTCAGTAGGCTAAGCTAAAGAATAAACTGAGTTCGTGTTGGACCACTGTTGAGCAGCTAATGTTTAAAGCCTTTACTATTTTGATTGTCGAAGATGAAGTGCCCATTCGCCAGATGTTGAGCTTTGCCTTAACGCGTGCGGGTTATAAAATCATGGAAGCGTCGAGTATTTCAGAAGCTTGGGATTGTTTGAATATACAAAAGCCCAGCCTCATTTTGTTAGATTGGATGTTACCTGATACCACAGGCGTCGCCTTTTTGAGCAAGCTTCGCAAGCATGAACAATACTTAACGCTTCCCGTTATTATGTTGACAGCGAGAGCAGAAGAAAGTAGCAAGCTGCGAGGTTTTGATGTTGGCGCCGATGATTATGTAACGAAGCCTTTTTCACCAAAGGAATTATTGGCTAGAATCAATGTTTTGTTGCGTCGTTCAAGCCATTTTAATCAACAAGAGGAGACGGTGACTGCTGGAAAAATTGTTTTGAACATCTCGACGCATCAGCTTATTGTAAATGGGGCTGTGTTGAAAATAGGACCGCTTGAGTTTAAATTGTTGGCTTACTTAATGACACACCCAAACAAAGTGCTTTCTCGATCAATACTTTTATCAAATGTTTGGGATGCGAGAAAAGAAATCAGTGAGCGTACTGTGGATGTGCATATTCGAAGAGTGAGAAGTATACTCGAATCTTCAGAGCATGATCATCATATCCAATCAATACGCGGCGTAGGGTATAAATTTATTAAGGAATAAATCAAGTGCAATTACCACAAGAGCATGAATTAGACGAAGCGTTGTTTTGGGCAAAAATTTTTGTTGAAGGAATAAGTGACGCGGTGATTGTTTTGAATACCTCTAATCAGGCACTGTGGTGGAATTCAATCGCTGCAGATTTATTTGGTATGAATGAAAAAATCCACCAGAAAGAAGAAATTACAAATATCATTAAACAAGCAGAGTTTACGCAATACCTAATGGAGCGTGAAGGCGGTACAATTGAAGTGCCCTCTCCTGTGATGCCAGAGGTGATGCTTTCTGTCGTGCTGATCCCATCGGGTAGTTTGATTTTATTAGTGGCGCAAGATATTTCAGGGCGGCATCATATTGATCGTATGCGCCAAGATTTTGTCGCAAACGTTTCACATGAAATGCGGACACCGTTAACGGTGATTCAGGGTTATTTGGAAATGATGCAGCATGAAATTCCTGAAGTGCTACCTGAGTGGAAAGTATCTATTTTACAAATGCAGTCGCAAATGGGGCGTTTGGAGAATTTGCTAGAAGAGCTATTATTGTTAGCGAAGCTCGAGGGAAGCAAACAGTCAGGGAGTGACCTTTATATTTTAAATATCTCAAAGCTTATAGCGTCGCTTGTTAAGGATG
>JBLING010000293.1:0-3692 GCA_047639155.1 bacterium | reverse complement strand
TACCCTCCAATCAATTCGCTTGACACCAATGGATTTTGTTCAAAATACTGCAACATCACTGGATCGATCACAAATGGATTTACAGAGCTTGGATTGGGGTCTGCTTGAAACTTATAGTTGCCTTGAAAAGAAATACCGAAAAGCGTTGCATCAATAAGTGTATCACGTAATTGCTTTTTCCTTGTGCGGATTGGTCTAGAAAAATATACGACACCCAAGTTGTGGTGATACCCATTAAATGGACTTGTCGATTGTATTTGATAAAAATTCTCAGGGACTACGCCAATTTCTTTCACTTCATATCTCACGCCACCCCCAGTAAAATTTCCGTATCGAGCTGGTACGCCTCTATCAATAATTTCTACTCCGGACAATCCTGCGAAGGTTTTTGGTGATGGCCCAATCAAACCTACTCCATTACCGATAAAACTAAGCGTACCCCCTGGCCTTCCAAGACCAACCTCTAACGACCCATTTCTTTGTTTCACATTTACCAATGTTTTGGCAATTGCATCACGTTCCGAACCAAAGGGATCTCCTTTTCCCAAATCAATTTTGGTTGTAGGCTCTGATCCCCTAGGCTTTATTATAGTTGTTGGATCTAAAGTTGTGCTAGTTGACGATTTACCAATACCCAACTCAAATAAAGTTAGGGTTTCTCCTGCACTTAGGATTATTTCAGTTGTGTAAACAACATTATCGAATAAGATAATTTTTAGTTGATATTTACCTGGGTGGATGTTGGCAATTTCGAAGTGTCCTTTTGCGTCCGTCGTGGTAAAATTTGCACTTTGGTTGCCAGTAAATAGAACAACGTCAAGGCCATTTAATTGAGTCGAAGAATCGGCGGTAATTATGGAGCCTCTTAATTCGGCTCTTTGTGCGTGTGCTAAAAAACATAAAGCAACAATTAGGCAAAGGGTAATAGTGGTTCTCATAATGAATTGCGTTTGTTTTACCAAAGCTATCTTTGAGAAGCGGTCTATAAAAGGTGAACTAGACCAAAGCGAGATATGGATTTAGGAACGGGGGGATTGGAAAACTATCGGCCTGTCTTCAACACCTATTATATCACATTTGAATTGAATGTTTCAAACTGTCAATATTGAAACAAGACTCTTTTCTCTAATTCGATTAAGTCCCCAAAAAACAATTGAGCCGTTTTTTTAAATGATTCAGTAAGATCAGATACAAAAAAGTGATCGGCGACAGATGGTTGGGTTGGAGAAACATGTTTGACCAGGGTTTCGGCAACAAGATCCGGAGCATCGAACAACTGAACCTTCCTATCGTAAAAAGCGTCTATTTCCTTACGTATTAATGGATAATGGGTGCAGCCTAAAATTAATCCGTCAATATCTGGTAATTCAGATAAATATTCATGAATCACTTGCTCAGCAATTGCATCATGTGCGAAACCCTCTTCAATCATTGGCGCCAACAATGGAGTAGACAATTCAAAAACCTCAAGGCCCTTATTCGCTTGTAAAAGTTGAGTTTTATATATGTGGCTGTTTATCGTCCGTTTGGTCCCAATAACTCCGATTCGCTTTAAGTCGGTTGACTTTAGAACACGGTCGACAACTGGGTCAATAACGTTAATAACAGATTGAAAATTTGGTAAATCATTAATTTGTGGAAGAACTGACGAAGCACTGTTGCAAGCAACTACTAAATGTGCACAATCGCTTTCATATAAAAAGGCCGAAATGGCCTTTATATATTTCTTAATACTTTCTGATGATTTATCTCCATAAGGTAAATGGAGGGTATCGCCAAAGTATAATATTTGTTGTTGTGGTAGGTGTCTTTTAATTGCTGCTGCCACAGTCAATCCTCCTATTCCAGAGTCAAAAACCCCTATCGCACCAGACATACTTACAATTTTGACGTTTTCAGTCTTTCTTTAACCGCTGCCATTAAATCGTGTGCAGGGTCGCTGTATATCATTCCTCCACCTTCACCACTGTCTAACACATAAGTGTATCCCAATTCTACTGCCACTTCTTGAATTACCTTTTTTAAGTTATTAAACAATGGCTCATACAACGCCGCTTGTTTCTTTGCGATCCCCTGACGTGCTTCTTGCTCCGTCGTTTGATAACGTTGAACTAACTCTTCGTATTCTTTCTGACGTAACAAAAGAATATCTGAGTCATCCGTTGGGTTCGCTTCCCAGAAAGTTTCCTTTTGGGCTAACTCTGATTTGATTGCGTCCAACATACGTTGGTATTCTTTTTGTAAATTTTCCAGCTTTATGTTGACCGTGTCAACTTCTGGTAGCTCTGCCATTAACTCAGCCGAGTTAATGTGAGCAATTTTCATTTGTTTGCCTTGTGCACTTGCTGAAAGCGTAAGACTTACTATGGCTAAACTTGCCAAAAATAGTTTTCTGATGTTCATTATAAATTTTTAACTGTTATATCTGTATTTAATAGGATTAGTCTTGCGGAGGTAAATTCTCATCAGGTGGGTTTCCATCGTCCTTTTTATCCTTCTCGTCGAGAGGGGTAATTCCTAGTTCCTCAAGTACCTCACCACTTTTATCGAATCTTGCATTGGAGAACAACATTATCATATCTCCACTTTTATCAAAAATGAAATCTAAATCCTCCCTCTTTGCGATGGTTTGTATGGCGTCGAAAACGCGATCTTGGATAGGTTTTATGAGTTGCTCTCGTTTTTTGAACAACTCCCCTTCAAAACCAAATTTCTCCTGTTGAAATTTTTTCGCATCTTTTTCTTTCGCAATTATTTCTTCTTGTCGTTGCTTTTTTTGTTCTCCATTCAGTAAAACTTCCTCCGCCTTATAGTTCTTATACAACTTATCGATTTCAGAATACTTGCTATCAACTTCCTTCTGCCACACTTCAGACGCTTCATCAAGTTTCTTTTGAGCTGATTTATAATCAGGCAATTGAGACAGGATATATTCAGTATCCACATATGCGAAACGTTGTGCTTGAACGCTGCTGAATCCAAACAAACATAGCCCCAAAATAGTGACCAAACGCAAGGGGATTTTTACTTTATTTATCTTTTCCATTTTATTTCTTTAATTCAGTTAATTCAAATGCTGTTCCAAAACATACCACATTGGCTGAATTCCTTAAAAGACCCGCAAAAATAACCAATTTTTCATGCGACTTTAACAGAATTTGACCAACGAATATGTACTATTTTCTAATCATTATTGTTGTTGTAATGCAACGTTAGACTTCCCGATAATGTTACTTTCATTAAATGATCTGTCAATAATTTTCAAATCAAACTCAACTGTATCCGCGTGTAGTTCGTTTGGATCTACACTGAATGAAATAGTTATTGAGCCACTAATTTCTTTGTTTTTCCCCGTTGGGGTTAAATTTGGTATGCGCTGATCAAAGTCTGCAGGGACTGACGTACCTTTTATAAGCAGTGGTTCATAAACACCATTCCGCTTTTCTTGAAAATTGACTTCCAAATTATTAAATCCTCGAAATTGATCTGTTGTGTCACTATCCGACAAACCTAAATCCCCGTCCTTATCTTCATACCAAAAGTGTATCAGCAACAAGGAGTCAAGTCCATCCTGTCTCTTCACAATGTCTACACCCTCAAGCCCTATGACCGGAGCATAATTTCCAATATCGCCATCCCCACAACTGTACGTTGTTATTAATGCCAATATGGCAACAATGATGTAAACTGAT
>JBLING010000292.1:0-3743 GCA_047639155.1 bacterium | reverse complement strand
ATCTATTGCAGCACAAGGATTTACACTGGCGGTTTTTGCAACAAGGAAAGTCGCATAGTTTCCCCCTAAGTTCCAAAATGCATTCCCGCTGCCGCTAAAATTTAGTACGCTTGTTATTGAATCTCCATTGTTGGCATAACTGTCCCAACCAAAGGTGGAATCCATAAAAGTGTGGAGCAAATCGGTGGCATAATGCACATCTCCGGCTATTTCTTTACCGGTTGTCGTCCAGCTATTGTCAGCATCTACTACGTAATCTCCAAGTTTTGAATCATAGGTATTGATAGGCTTCCCATTTTGCTTCATGCGGAAACTGTTAGACCCTACAAAATCAGTCGTGACTGGTTTTGTCCCTCTATAAAATGTTTTTGCTGTACCAACTGAATCACTGTGAATCAACAGAGGTTCTAATCGTGTAAGACTTGTTTTGTTGGGATTAAAAAAGACATAATCATCTCTATTGTGATCCGGAGATTCAAGCCTAAATCGAAAACAAAACTCTAAGTTGGTTTGATTCGTATTTGGACAGTAAATGCCCGTGTTGTTGTCCTTTTCGTCTAAAATTTTATGATTAACGTAGTTCGGGAATGACTTGAAAAACATCTTCTTAACTGCATTATATTCATATGCAGTGGTTTGGCCCGTTAGTGGCTTGTATAGTTCCCCATTAAACGATTCAACCAAGTTGTTTTTGATGTGCACGTTTAAAACACCGTGATTTACTTTAACGTCGTTGATATATTGTTCATACCTGACATGTGTAAAACCTATCTTGTCAGTAGACCTTTTAATTTCCTTCAAGGTCACGAGATACGCACTAAAATACTTTTGATTGAATTGCGAAAGAAAGGCTCCTTCTGTTAATGCTGTTTGGGTTAAATCAAGCTCACCATACCACGGAATATCGAACGTGGTATTAATTTTTACTGATGTAAACGACAATTGATTACTTTGCCCATAACCTGAGAAAGTTGATAGTAGTATAGTAAAAATTAAAGATGAGAAACGGGTCAAGTTTTTCATATTTGAAATGTAATGAAATTATCTTAAAGTCATGCTATGCAGCTAGCAAAGCGTGGGAATCATGACATAAAAAAGGGTGTTTCAGCTGATTTAATTTGGCACTATGTAAGGAGCGACGAGTACTACGTCTTCGCGATCAACCCGTACCTGTCCAGGCAAGGCACCTTTGAATTTTCGGACATACTTTGGACTAGTATAAATCACAGCAGCTAAACTTTCGTGTTGGTTTTTAGAAAACCGGGCTGCCAGGCTTGCTGCAAACTCAATTATATCTACACTAAGGTCAACGTTACTCGGATTCTTAAGGAGCACATGAGAGCCAGCAACACCACGCGCGTGTAACCATAAGTCGTGTTTGTGCACCCGCTTTAACATGTCGTCGTTGTGTTTGGCGCTTTTGCCAACCCAAATATAAAAACCCTTATGGTGATATACACGGTAGGGGAGTTGATGATGAATCTGATCTGATTGGGTTTTCTTTTCTTTTGTTTTATTGAGGGATTGTAAGCTACGATAATCCGTACTCTCCTCAATGTAATTCTGTTCTTTAGAAAGTTTTGCCAATGCTTCATTTGCTTCCTTTAGTAACTTTTCTGCGTGCCTTATCTCTAGATGAACATTCTTTGATTTTTGATACAGTCTTTCTGCGTTCTTTTGGGCTGAGAGCTGTTTTTTGAGTGGTATTGTAACTTCGGAATTGGAGTAAAAGTTGAACAAAGTTGTGCTCGTAGCTTGGCTTGGAATTACCTGCAAATTTGCCATAATTACATCGGCTAACTCCTTAATATTTTCGCCATTTTTTATTTTATCAAGGTGATTCGTTACCTTTTTTAACCGCGCATTTAGCTTTTTACTGTCCTTTCGATTGCTTGATAGCAGGCTTTGGTGCAATGTAGCAAATCGATCTTGTGCCATATACAGTTTGCCGAAGTCATTGAATGCTTCACCAATATCCGAATAGGACTCAACTTCGAATTCTTTCTTAAAGATAGATAGACCAAACCTTGTATCCTCAGATTTGTAAATGTGTAATGGGCAAGTTGAAAGTGTTTTTAGAAAGTTGTCCCAAACTTTGTTTTGATCCGAGCCAGAAAACATGCCACAGCGCGTTAAATCTTCGATCATTTCACCTGTTATAAATGGATTACTCTCTTTAAATAATTCGGGAGTTTGTTCGAGTTGAACTGTTTTGTTTTGAATTGTGAATTCCTCTGGCGCATGCGCCGTTTTGAAATACCCAATGACCTTATCTCGCACTGTCAGCAGTATTCCGCTTCGTCTTCCGAAACATTGCACATGCAACTGATGGACTCCTAAAGAAATTACAAATCCACGGTCACAGGGATATGGTGTTATGGATTTGACTTTTAATCCAACCAATAACTTGAAGGGATTAAGTACATTTTTTTTGGGGAAGTTTTGTTCGTCAGGAGTTAAGAAGAAAGTACGTTCCTTATAAAAACGAATAGAAAGAAACAATCCATTGTCAAATAGTAAATGAAAATCGTTGGGTGAGGTGCTTACACAGGCTTTAATTGTTGCGTTTAGACAACCGCCTTGTAAATGATTCGCGTACCGCGCAAGAAGTAATGCATTGTTGTGCATCGGATTAATAGTCGCCGAATAAGTCGGTCATCGCCTCGCAACCGTCTTCGGTAATTAAAATTGTGTGTTCGTATTGGGCTGATAAACCACCATCGATGGTTCGTGCAGTCCAACCATCGGTGGTGTCAACCTTACTTCTGGCCTTGCCTGTATTGATCATTGGCTCAATAGTAAAGATCATCCCAGGGCGCATGCGTTTACCCGTATTTTTATATGCAATATGGCTTACTTCTGGATCTTCGTGAAATTGTAAACCAACACCATGACCACAAAACTCATATACAACATTGTATCCTTCTTTGTGGGCGTATTCAGAGATTTCAAAACCAATGTTGCCAAATCGACTGCCTGGGAAGCATTGAGACAATCCGATTTTTAGACACTCCTTGGTTACGTCCATTAGTTTCTGCGCTTCGTCGCTTATGCTCCCTATTGCATACATTCTGCAAGTATCTCCAAAGAAACCATCAAGGATTGTGGTGACATCGATATTTAATATGTCGCCATCTTTTAAGGTATAGTCGTTTGGCACACCGTGACAAATCACATCATTTACAGAAGTACAGATATGTCCACTAAATGGCTGTACGCCATGCCCTTTATATCCTATTGTAGCTGAAGTAGCATTATGCTCTTTCATAAAATAAGACGCAATGCTGTCTAATTCTTTTGTCGTAATACCAGGCTTTACAAAAGCTTCTAAATGCTTCAGACACTTCGATGCGAGGTGTGCACTTTTACGTATTCCCTCTATTTGTTTTGGTGTTTTTATTTTAATCGCCATATAGGATTGCAAAGGTATGTTTAATTGTCTTTTTGAAAACCACAAAACAGAAGTGTCTATTTGTCTACTAATTCGTTTAATGTCTGAAAAATGTAACCCACGTCTACGATTATGTCGTACGCGTGATATGTGCAAGGGATTATAGTCAACTAATTACAATCGTGTCATGGTTATGGTATAATGTACTATAAAAAAGTATCCACCATATGAAATTACTTTCCTCTTTATCTCTAATTCTATTATCTTTTTCAGTTTTTGCACAAACAACGCGTATAGTCCGACCAGGTCAGTACAACGTGCCAATTACTGAGGTGCAGTTTGAACATGACGG
>JBLING010000291.1:0-3744 GCA_047639155.1 bacterium | reverse complement strand
AGGGTTTGATAAGCCAACTCCAATTCAACTAGAGTCATATTCCACTATTCTTGGTGGCCGAGACTTCGTAGGAATTGCGCAAACTGGTACCGGTAAAACAATTGCTTACTTGCTACCAATTTTACAGGATTTGAAGTTTTCAGATCAGCCGCACCCAAGGGTCTTGGTTCTGGTTCCAACCAGAGAACTTGTAATTCAAATCGTAAAAGAAATTGAAAAATTAACACCCTACCTCAGTGTTAGAGTGCTCGGGGTATATGGTGGCACCAGCAACATAACTGTACAAAAAAAAGCGGTTTCAGAAGGATTAGACATCATTGTCGGTACGCCAAGAAGATTACACGACCTTGCCCTATCCAACACCCTACGGCTAAAATCAATCAAAAAACTGGTAATTGACGAGGTTGATATTATGTTGGATTTCGGTTACAAAACGCAGTTAAAAAATATCTTTGACTACCTACCTATAGGACGGCAAAATATTCTCTTTTCTGCTACGATGACCACCTTTGTAGATGAATTAATGGATGAATTTCTGGTAAATCCTGTTAAGAAAACCATCTCGATTAGCGGCACTCCGTTGCACAATATCAACCAGGAATCATATGCCGTACCCAACTTTTACACCAAGGCCAACTTATTAAATCATCTATTAAAAGACAAAACAGAATTTAGTAAAGTTTTAATTTTTGTTGCGACTAAGGTTAATGCCGACCGCCTATTTGAAATATTAGATTTCAGAGATGAAATGTCCGTCATTCACGCTAGCAAGGAGCAAAATTATCGGACTAAATCCATTGAAAGATTCGTCAATGGCACCAGTAGAATTCTAATCGCAACGGATGTAATAGCACGAGGAATTGATATTGAAAAAATCAGTACAGTAATCAGTTTTGATACGCCTTTTTATCCCGGAAACTATATCCACAGGATTGGTAGAACTGGAAGAGCTGAACAAAAGGGAAGGTCCATCCTTTTATACGGAGAGAATGAAACGACTTTAAAGGATGACATTGAAACCTTGATGAACTACAAAATACCGTTCATTGAATTCCCAAAAGAAGTTGAAATAAGCACAGCGCTTACCGCTGAAGAAATGATCAAACCCATAGACCCTCAAGAACAGTCGGAAAAACATCTAGCTGTTGAAAAAGGAGCATCATTTCATAAAAAATCTGCAAAGAACAGTAAAGTAAAAGTCGAAAGGAAAAGCTACACGGCACAGTTAAAGCAGAAATACAAAAAACCAATTAGACGAGGCGACAAGGTTTTAAATATGAAAAAGAAAAACAAGAAAAAATAATGTTACGGTAAATCATTTGTCCGTCTGAATTCTAGGCCAATCTATGCGCTACCTTTGTACTTCAAATGACTAAAACTTCATATGCCCTTTAAAGCTTTAGGACTCGCACCATATTTGGTGAAAGCAATTGCTGAACAAGAATACCCAAAGCCCTACCCTATTCAAGAAAAGGCTATTCCCACTATTTTAAAGCAAAAAGACGTGTTGGGAATTGCACAAACAGGCTCAGGAAAAACGGCAGCCTATGTGTTGCCGATTTTAATGAATTTGAAAGGAAAAACCAAAACCACAAACCGACACATCAATGTATTGGTTTTGGTGCCCACCCGGGAGTTGGCTATACAAGTCGAGGAAGTTTTTCGTTTGTTTGGCAAGGCATTGCCGTTTCCATTTAAATCATTCGCTGTGTATGGAGGAGCATCAATAAATCCGCAAATGAAGTCGCTTCAAAATGTAAATGTTTTGGTAGCTACACCGGGTAGATTGATTGAATTATCAGAATCCAATGCGGTACATTTTGCTGAGATGACCACACTTGTATTGGATGAGGCGGATAAAATGCTCAACCTCGGTTTTAAGAAAGAGATGGACCGCATTTTTGCTCTGTTACCCCAAAAGAGACAAAACTTACTGTTCTCAGCCACATTGAGTCCAGATGTCCAACAAGTAGAAGAATTAATACTAAACGAACCAACAGTAATCAAAATCGCTGCAGAAGTTGATGCAGTTGGTCTCATAAAACAATTAGGTTACTTCGTTACCCCAGAAAAAAAAGGTCCATTGCTGCGTTATTTAATTCAAAAGAACGAATGGCAACAAGTGTTAGTTTTTACGTCTTCTGTTTACCAAGCAGATCTGGTAGCAGACAAACTGCGCAAAAAGAAAATAGACGCACAAGCCATACACAGTAAAAAAAGTCAAGGAAAAAGAAGAGATGCTTTGGCCGATTTTAAGTCTGGTGCGCTGCGGGTTTTAGTCGCAACAGATTTGCTTTCTAGAGGGATCGATATCGAATTTTTACCCCATGTTATCAATTATGAATTGCCGCGCTCTCCGAAAGACTTTGTTCACCGTATAGGTAGAACTGGTCGTGCAGAAAACCCTGGTGACGCTTTGACTTTTGTAACTGAAGAAGACAAACATCATTTTAAGGTGATTCAGAAAAAAATGAAATATTGGATAACAATGAAAGATGCTGAGGCCTTAGACCTGCAAGGATTTTAGAAAAACGATAACCGTCACCCAATATCGAACAAAAACGTCTTGTAACATTTTTAAAAACAATCTAATTAATGTAGATTATCGGCCTCCCTAAAAGTGAGAAAATGGAAGCAAAAAAAATGCTGAATTATATTAAAGCGGTACTAGAAAATATGCCAAAAGGTTGGTTGAGTATAACAACGCATCGACTAGATATTTATGATGAAAAATTGGCCAAAACCCAATTCTTAGGCCAGTTTGAAGGCTTGTTTAACAACAACAATTCTGAATCATCAGCATTAAATGAGTTACCCACCGCTTACGACTATATTCGATTAGGGCATCCTTTGTCCAGTATACTCGAATGGGGAATTGCCCGCTTAAATAATACCAAGGCAGAAAATGTAATTGGTTTTTCGTCCCAAACGATTCCAATGTTAGCGATTTTAAGAAAGAATCTATTAGACAATAAAAACACTCAAATCGTTTACACAGGGGCACTACCAAATACATTTGATACGGATCTGTTAAAGCAGGTTTATGGATATCCCTTCGAATTGAAGCATGTTGCGGATATAACCGAGATTCCTGAATTCAAAGGCAGTTCCATTTTCTTTTCACAACAAGAGGACATTTGCAATTTTGACCTTTCTTCAAAAATTGACTTTTTCATCAATGCTCATCCTCGTTTAGGGAGCATTCTATTGGTGAATGGTAAACCAAATGAAAATTATATCTCCGAAATTCAGCATGTCAGGAGAAGAGAGACAATTGCAATGACGCCAGCCAATTGTCTAACTGCCTTAAAAGAGTTAGTCCAAACATCATACTCAGACAGTCGCAAGAACAATACGGACGCTGACAAAGCACTTGTATTGACAACAATTAAAGACATTACTGGTGCACCTACAAAGGCCCTCGTTGGCTCAAGTGGACTTTCTATTCAATATGCCATAATGATGGGCCTAATTCAGCACGCTCAAGAAAATTATAAAGGAAAGAAAATCAAATTTATTGTTCCTCCAAATTGTTATGGTGGCACCAACGACCAAGCAAGGCGTGTAGCCTCTTGCTTAGCCGATGTAGAGGTTGTGGATTTACCCGTTGATGGTGATTCTGATATGGTTCAAAGTCTAGAAACCGTTTTAACAAAAATTGCGCGCGAAGATGCAATCCCTTACATCATTGCTGAAATTCCAACCAACCCAAGGGTTGAAGTCCCAGATCTTAACCAATTGAGA
>JBLING010000290.1:0-3750 GCA_047639155.1 bacterium | reverse complement strand
TAATATAAGCTGAACGTGTTCCTTTGTATTGTGAGAGTGATGCCCAAGAACATGCAGTATTCTGTTCCACTTGTCAACGTTTGATTCGTGTGAATGTACATGACCGTCCCCATGTGAATGGCTTAAGTCGGACAATACTACGTGTAACTCACCATGTTTGTGTTCGTGATGGGAATGCGGCACAGCACCGTGTAAAAGTGTTATAAAAAACACCCCTAATAGTACAGTGGAAGACAATCTCCTTTTATATCGATTCGCAGTCAAGAGCCTCAAAGTTAATTTTTTTTATTCAGCCTGTTCCCATAATTGGTCGCGGGATTTGGTTTTTTGTTAGATGTATTGACCATTGGGATTTGGAGTGAAGGTCTCATTGGAGTATAAAAGAGAATATCCGTGTCACTGAATGCCACTACTCCCAACTTCCCCCACACTATCCGTAGACTGTAGTGTAGACATGTGAGGCGGGGATTACGGAAGTTGCTGACAAGCACAAAGAAAACCCAGCCGAATCGACTGGTTGTATTTTTAATAACCAATGCACGACTGCCGCCAATACTTTTAAATATTACATATCTGATCGTTTCAAGTATGGCAATTTGGTTAGACACCACTGGAACTAACCAAGTAAATAAGACGAAATATGTCGGTTAGGAACTAAGTCAGCGATACATTAGATTCGCAATAAATCACACACATGAAAAAAATACTCATTATTAGTTCTGTTTTTGTTCTTGGCCTTTTTTTTACTTCTTGCAATGACAACACAGTAGTTGAACCGACGATCGACACGAAAGATTCCACAGATAATACCCCAAAGAATATGGAGGAAGATCTACCAGGCATATGGGATATAGTTTCCATTAGCGCAGCAGGAGATCGGTATGAAGCTGGTTTTAAGGCTGGCACGTTTACATATGCCAGTAAAGATAATTCGAGTTTTGTTGAGTTTTTTGTTGGCTCAGCAGAGTGGGATTGGGACTATACAGAGGTTGAAACTGTGAACAGATCTTCGGGTCCAGAGGTCTTTGAAGAGAAGATTAAATTTGATAATCGCATGAGTTGGAAGAGGAGCGGAAGCGATTTGTTGGTAGATGGTGCTTGGCTCTTTGACGCGGATTGGAAACTTGGTGAACTAACGCTAAGTTATGACATTGAAACTGTCAGTGGGCAAGGCGCTAATGAAATTAAGCGCATCTACACCGAAACCTGGGAATTGGTAAAACGGTAGTAAACACTGAGCCCTAAATCTTCTTTGAAACGGGCCAGTTCGTTTCTATTTGTTTATAGTCTATTAGTGGTAATCATCTGAGGTAATCATCTGATCAGTATGCATTGAGAACGTTGGATAATTAACCTTTTACTAGCACAAAAAAAACCCAGCCGAATCGACTGGGTTTCAATTTCGTTAAAACCTTTTCTAATTAACTTTTGAAGAAAGCTCAGAACCTGCTTTAAACTTAACAACGTTTTTAGCAGCGATTTGAATTTCTTTTCCAGTTTGTGGGTTTCTACCTGTTCTAGCAGCTCTATTAGAAACAGAGAAAGTTCCGAATCCAACTAAAATTACTTTTCCTCCACCTTTTAACGCTCCAGAAGATGCGTCTAAGAATGAATTTAATGCACTTTGTGCTTGAGCTTTAGTGATGCCTGCATCACCAGCCATTTGAGAGATTAACTCTGACTTGTTCATGATTTAAAATCTTTTAAGTGAAAATTTAAAAATATCAATAATAAATAAACACAACCCGCTGTAACAGCCATAAACACTGCTGTTCACGATTATGCTGAGCAATGTTAGTCAATTTCAATAATACCAATCAAGGAATTACCCTTCTTTGTGAATAATTCAAGGCGTTTTGTTAATAACTGCGGATTTTGTGCAGCCTCAACACCAGTGATGATGTGGGTTTGCTCATAATATGACCTTCTTTCGCTCCAAAGTTCCGACAGTTTTTGATTGATTTCTCCCTCATTTAAACCCTTAAACATCGGTCGAATTTCGGCATCTTGGATTATCCGCTTGGCAATTACGTCATGTCCGTCTTTCAATAAAATACAGACTCCAGATGATTTCATAAGCGTCATATTCTCTCCATACGCTGGTGTGCCTCCTCCGGTTGAGAGTACAAATGCATCATTGTCGTGAATTACCTTCTTTAAGCATTCAGATTCGGTTGCTCGGAAAGAAGATTCACCGTGATTCTGAAAATAAGATGCGATACTAGAATCTTCCCTTTCTTCAATTAAGGTATCTAAATCGTAATGCTGAATGTTTAATGAGTCAGCCAATATTCGTCCAAAAGTTGTTTTGCCAACTCCCGGAAGTCCTATGATGAAAACCTTCATGCGCTCAAACGTATTCGTGGGTCTAACACTGTATAGAGTACATCAACCAATAAATTGATCAAGACGAATATGAATGCTATAAATATGATGCTCCCCATGATGATTGGAAGGTCACTTGTCTCCAACGCATGAATCGTAACACTTCCCAATCCTTTCCAGCTAAATATAAATTCCACAAAAAATGCTCCAGCCAACAGCGATGCAAACCAACCTGAAACGGACGTAATCACTGGGTTTAACGCACTTTTTAAGGCATGTTTGAAATATACCTGTCGTTTACTCAGCCCTTTAGCAATGGCAGTCCGAATATAGTCTTTGGACAATGCGTCTAACATGGCGTTCCGCGTCAACTGTGTTACTATCGATAAGGGACGAATACCAAGCGCAAAGGCTGGCAGTATTAAATTCTTAAGTGCCAGTTGCTTTCCTGAGAATGGGTCTATTTCGTATAAACTACCAACAACGTTCAATCCAGTCCAATTGTGCCAGACATGTCCGAAAAGCCAACTGAAAACAATTGCTGAGAAAAAAGACGGGACTGATATCCCAAGTGTACTCACAAAGAGGAGGCTTCGGTCAAGCCAACTGCCTTGCTTAATGCTCGATAAAACGCCGAAAATCAAACCAAAGAAACTTGCAAAAATCATGGCAGCAAGTGCCAACACCAAGGTGCCTAAAAATGCATCAAACAGAATATCCTTGGTTGGTTGGCCTGTTTGAAAGCTACGTCTTAAATATGGTGTTTTGCCATAAACCGTTTTGTTTTTGGTAGACAAAATTTTAAAATGACTGACTTCAACGTTGTATGATTTGTCGTATACCGAGATAATCGATAAGTCATTAAGAAATGCGACGTATTGTTTTTCTTTTGGTTGGTCTAGCTTTAATTCTTTCTTAATCGCATCCAATGTGGATTGATCCGTTCGATCAGTAACCAGTATATCTTCAGGGTTTGGGAATGAATAACTAAACATCCAGAACACAACAGATGCGACACTGAATAAAATCAGTAAAGCATATCCAAGCTTTTTGACCACATATCGGATCATTCCGACTTTCTAAGAATTTTCTTGTACTTCGGTAAACGCGTGCTTGGCCAAACTTTACGTACCACAGAGGTGTCGGTAATTAACAAAAGGCCTGGGTTAGATCGAATGATAGATTTTAGGTTGGTGTTGTCACCATAGTAAAAGTCAAATTCGGATATTTGATTGTCATGCCGGAATACCTCTACGTCTTCCCTTGGACTCGCAGTGAGTGCCCAAAATTCATTTCCGTCCTCCGTCCATTGCTTGGCAATTTCTCGAATTTCTTTAATGGCTTCAGGGTTTGCTTTGTTAACATCATGCATTACTAATAGTAATTTCTTGTCTTTCAGCCAGAAATCTTCAATATAGTTGTTGT